>CAILAF010000153.1 GCA_903832075.1 uncultured Chitinophagaceae bacterium | reverse complement strand
TATTTTATCAATCCTAACTTTACCGGATGCATGAATAATAGTTTGATTATCTAATAAAACTCCAACATGAACGATTTTCCCATCTTCATTATCAAAAAAAGCTAAATCACCGCATTTTGTTTCTTGCAAAAAACCTACCACATCTCCTTGCTCAGCTTGCTGATAAGCATCTCTTTCTAATTTTATATTCAATAACTTAAATACCTGCTGCGTTAAACCACTGCAATCAATTCCAAAAACAGATTTACCTCCCCATAAATACGGCACATTCAAAAATTTGTATAATATCAATTTTATATTATCCTCTGAAAACATTGCTTCACTAGCATTCCAACCAGAAACATTTTTATAATTGAAATGAAATCTACCAAAATAAGCATCAGTTTTAAATATCGGCGTTGCACAAGATATTCTGCATGATTGATCATTTACTTCTATATTTCCAATATCATCCAACAAAAAATAGTTTGTTTCAATCATCTCATTCACTTTTTCCAACTGACTTCTTTGGCACCATCCTTCGTATCCATCATACAAACATTTTACTTTAGTAAAATCTTTGGTTTCTTCTAATATTATTGCAAACTCACCTACTAATAATTCTGAAATAATTTCAGAACGATGAGATGATTCTTTTCTTAACGGTGCAACGGCAACAACACAAACTGCATAAGTCATGAAAAATAATTTTCAGCAAATTATGTATTTTATAAAAGCTTGCATCTAATTATAAAGGTTTATTTTTAATAAAGTGAATTCACAGCAGTACAAGCATATCAGCGATTCTGAATTATTAGAAAAATTTTATAGCGATGGTAATAATCAATGGCTGGGTATTTTATTGCAACGTTATACACTTTTGCTATTAGGTACTTGTATGAAATATTTAAAGAATGAAGAAGCAGCGAAAGATGCAGTACAACAAATATTTTTAAAAGCCATCATTGAATTGCAAAAATATAAAGTTGATTATTTTAAAAGCTGGCTATACATGGTAGCAAAGAATTATTGTCTGATGCAATTACGTGATAAAAATATTTTTATTCCTGTTGAAAATAATAAAACATTGATTCAAGAAGAAATTGATATAATTGAAATAAAAGAGAAAGAGAAAACAATAAGCTTAATTGAAGCATCAATTGAAGAATTAAACAAAGAACAAAAAACCTGTGTAACTTTATTTTATCTTGAGAAAAGAAGTTATATAGAAATTGTTGAACAAACCGGATATACTTTATTGCAAGTAAAAAGCCATATTCAAAACGGAAGAAGAAATTTGAAAATATTAGTTGATAAGAAAATGAAAAATAATTAATGAGCGATTTGCATAACATATTGGAACATGATGATGAATTATCGGCTGAAGAATTGCTGAAATATTTACAAGGCAATTTATCAGATAAAGAACGTCATGAAACCGAAAAAAAATTAGTTGACTCTCCTTTTGCAGATGAGGCACTGCAAGGTTTACAAGCATTTAAGAACAAAAAGAACATTCAAAAATATGTTGACGAATTAAATAAACAATTACAAAAACAAACAACACAAAAAAAGAAACGTCAGCAAAAAAGAAAACTAAAAGGAATGGATTGGTTGATGATTACCATTGTTATTGTATTACTACTTTGCTTTTTAGGATATTGGGCAATTCATTTGCAACAAAGTATAAAAAAAAATGCAATTGAAAATACAACTAATAAAAAATAATTGCATCCCTCAATTTTAAAAGTTGTTTCATTAATTTTATTAGCAGTTTATTTAAGTAAATATGAAAGATAATTTTTCTACTCAATCTAAATTATATGCAGCTTTCAGGCCTCATTATCCGCCAGCATTATTTGACTTTATCTTTCAACATTGTTCACTTTTCAATACAGCCTTAGATGTTGCAACCGGAAACGGACAAGTAGCAAATGTTTTAGCTGATTATTTCATAAAAGTTTTCGCCACTGATATTAGTGAAAAGCAATTAAGCGAAGCCATTAAAAAAGAAAACATTTTTTATATCGTTGAAAAAGCGGAACTATCATCATTTGCAGATTATTCATTTGATTTGATCACTGTTGCACAAGCTATCCATTGGTTTGAGTTTGATTTATTTTACAAAGAAGTAAAAAGACTTTTAAAACCTGATGGGTTATTTGTTGTGATTGGTTATGGACTAATACAAATTGATGAAGAGATTGATAAAATTATTGATCATTTTTATAAAAATGTTATCGGCAAATATTGGGATAAAGAAAGAAAACATATTGATGAAGCATACTCAACTATTCCTTTTCCTTTTAAACAGATTGAATCGCCAGAATTATTCATTGAATATGAATGGACATTGGAACACTTCATTAATTATTTACACACATGGAGTGCAG
>CAILAF010000152.1 GCA_903832075.1 uncultured Chitinophagaceae bacterium | reverse complement strand
GTGGTGATCATTCTCCTTATGTGCAAAATGGTTTTGCTGCTGTACGAATTACTGAGATGAATGAAAATTATTATCGTCAACATCAGGATGTAAGAAAAGAAAATAATATTCAGTACGGAGATTTACCGGAGTTTATTGACTTTGAATATTTAAGAAAAAATACTGCAATTAATTTATCTAATCTTGCCAACTTAGCAAAAGCACCATCAATTCCAGAAGAAGTAAAAGTGCAAACAAGAAGATTAGAAAATTATACATCACTCTCTTGGAAAGCACCACAGCACGGCAAAGTAAAAGGATATTATATTGTAATGAGAGAAACTACAAGTGCAGTTTGGCAAAAGAAATTTTTTACAACAGAACTTGAAATGAAATTACCTTATTCAAAAGATAATTATTTCTTCGGTGTACAATCTGTAAGCGAAACCGGTAATGAAAGTTTGCCTGTTATACCAAGTGTTGCGAGATAAACTGCGATGAATAAGATATTTGGATGACTATGATAAAAAACTGCAAATAAAAAAGCCATCAATAACTGATGGCTTTAATTATTAATTATCAATTTTTAATTCTTAATCGAAGTTGGCACTAATCTTTCACTGATTTTTTCTGTTTCTTCTTCACCACGCATTCCACCTTCATGATATTCTGCATCTTCATTTACATTCCATAAATCATATAATTCATTGCCTGCAATAATATTTTTTGCAGCGAGCATAGCAGTCATCATACTGTGATCTTGGTTATTATATTTATGCATTCCATTTCGTCCAACTAAATATAATCCCGGGTAATTTTTTAATGCTTCTCTTACTGCATCAACATTTTCTTTGTATGAATGATCATAAACAGGATAAGCTTTCGGTTGTCGAACCACATATCCATCAACAACATTTACTCCTTTTGTTAAACCAATTTCTTCAATTTCTTTTTTACCAAGATTAATTAAATCTTCATTTTTACTTGTCCATAATCCATCACCTTCAAAACAAAAATATTCCAAACCATAACATGCCATGCTTGCATCCGGTACCATGTAAGGACTCCAACTTTTAAAATTTTGTATTCTTCCAACTTTTACATTTGGATCATGAATATAAATCCAGTTATCACTAAATGCATCTTCATCTTTACAGATTAAAACAACAGTTATAAAATCGCGATACTTTAATTGTTGCGATGCATTAAATGCTTTTTCAGGAAATTTTGGATGAACAGATGCAACTAATTCTCTCATCGGTGCAGACGATAATACATAATCAAACCCTTGCAAAGTATTGCCATTGCTGGTTTTCACGCCCCATTGATTATTTGCAAAATAAATTTCTTCCACACTTGTATTCATTTCAATCTTTACACCTAATGCTTTACTTTTTTCAACACAACGTTCCCACATCATACCAGGACCTTTCTTTGGATAACGAAAACTATCAATCAAAGTTTTAATCACATTATCGTTTCCGCTACTTGCTTTTGGTTTAAATAATGCATTCCAAATTGCAGAACTTAAACTTAAACCTTTAATACGTTGCGCAGCCCAATCAGCAGAAATTTCATTACATGGAACGCCCCAAACTTTTTCTGTATATGTTTTAAAAAAAATATTGAACAATCTTTTTCCAAATTGATTCGTTACCCAATCTTCAAAATTTTTCGGATCTTTTATTGGAAAAACTTTCGCTTTTAAATAACTCAATACACATAAAGTGCTTTGGATGATTCCCAATTTTCGCAATGCTTCAAACGCTGCTAATGGATAAGCAAAAAATTTATGATTATAATAAATACGCGAACTGCGTGGTCTTTCTAGCATTTCATCACTTAAAATTTCTGTCCAAAAATCTTCGACTTCTTTACTCTTTGAAAAAAATCGATGACCACCAATATCAAAACTATAACCTTTATAAGTTTCAGTTCGAGAGATACCGCCAACATATTGTGGATCTTTTTCAAACACTGTTACCTCCTGATTTGCTTTGCCTAATAAATAAGCAGCAGTTAATCCTGCAGGACCAGCACCAATAATGGCAATCTTTTTTTGCATGATATTTTTTTATGTAGTCGGCAATATAAATTCATGGCATCATCGTTGCGTCGCACTCTTGTACCCCACCTCTATATTCAACAAATAAACCAAAAGCTGGCGGCAAAATTGCAAAATAAAAACCGAATAGCAATGTTTAAACAGTTTTACTAATGGTTTAATATTTCATTATAAATTTGCAACATGAGTCAATTAAAAATAAATTGGATACTAAAATCTTTTGAAACCCTTACTCCTACAGAGTTATATAGCATATTGCGTTTAAGAAGTGAAGTGTTTGTAGTAGAACAGAATTGCGTTTTTTTAGATATGGATAATAAAGACCAATTCAGTTTACATTTAATGGGTTGGTATAATAATGAGTTGATTGCTTGTACCAGATTAATTGCACCCCGAAAAATGTATGAACAAATGAGTATTGGCAGAGTGGTTACTTCACCTGCTTATAGAAAAACCGGTGTAGGAAGAATTTTAATGAAAGAGTCTATCAAAAAATGTTATGAATTATTTGGAGAAGGAGCAATAAAAATTGGCGCACAATTGTATCTAAAAAAATTTTATGAATCATTTGGATTTATACAAACAAGTAATATTTATTTAGAAGATGATATTGAGCATATTGAAATGATAAAAAATAGTTGATAAAATAATTTTTCATAATTTTAATGATGCATCGTTCAAAAATTATTTCTTACTTAAAACTTGGTTATCTACTGCATTTGATGACTTTGTTAGAAATAATATTGCTCACTATTTTATTTCAAACATTTCAAATCAATAGTTGGCTTGAAAATGGAAATTTATTTTTCAAAGTAATATTAGTAATACCATTTGCAATTCTTCCTTTCTTTGCGCAGTTCGATGCTTACTCACGTTACCAGAATTATAAACAATTAAAAGACCATCTTTTTATTCATGGATTTGAAAGAAGAATTGTAAAACCATTTGTAAAATCGCGTTGCCAACGAGATGCCGCTTTTGTAGCAGCAGAAGAATTAGGAATGAAAAAAGAATGTAGAAAATATTTTTATGATCTTGGTTACAAATGGCATCATTTCCTTCCAGATTTTTTATCTACCAAGCCGCAAACCCTTATCTGCAAGTCGTTTTGGCTAAATACTTTTTTTGCTAAGCATTATAAACCAAGATTTGATTTTAAAAAAGTGAACCCAATTGCTGATAGAGAAATAAATCAAATTGTATTTAAACAATTTACTGTTTGATTAAATGAGAATATTTTTTTGTTGAACAGCATTTCAAAAGTACAAGTGAGTGACACAATAGTAGCCGATAATAATAATACAGTTGATATCAAAAAAATCAAACTAATTCTATTTTCAAAAACTTTGCAGTATAACTAATTTTATTCTTAATCATTTCTTCCGGTGTTCCTTCAAATAAAATTTTACCACCGCCATCACCACCCTCTGGTCCAAGATCAATTACATGATCTGCCAATTTTATTACATCCATATTATGTTCAATAATTAAAACCGTATTACCTCTATCCACTAATTTATTCAATACATCCATCAATAATTTTATGTCCTGAAAATGCAAACCCGTTGTTGGTTCATCTAAAATATAAAATGTTTTGCCGGTATCTTTTTTTCCTAATTCAGTTGACAACTTAACACGCTGTGCTTCGCCACCACTAAGGGTTACAGCCGATTGACCTAAAGTAATATATCCTAAACCCACATCCTGCAAAACCTTTATTTTTCTGTATAACCAAGGAACAGGTTGAAAAAATTCGCAAGCTTCATCAACCGTCATATCCAATACATCACTGATGGATTTTCCTTTGTAACGAATTTCTAAAGTTTCACGATTGTATCTTTTACCATTACATTTTTCGCAATGCACATAAACATCAGGTAAAAAATTCATTTCAATAACACGCATGCCTCCACCTTCACAAATATTGCATCTTCCGGTTTTTACATTAAAAGAAAAACGACCTGCATTATAACCGCGAATCTTTGCTTCCGGAACAGAAGCAAATAAAGTTCTTATCTCTGTAAAAAATCCACAATACGTTGCTGGATTACTTCTTGGAGTTCTTCCAATGGGTGATTGATCTATTTCAATTACTTTATCAATCTGCTCTAAACCCTTGATACTCTTGTATTCCATTGGATTGCCTTTACTATCATAACAATGTTTCGATAACAATGGATACAATGTTTCATTAATTAAAGTAGATTTACCGCTACCACTAACACCGGTAACAACAATTAATTTTCCTAAGGGAAACTTTACATCAACATTTTGTAAATTATTTCCTTTAGATCCTTTCAATTCTAAAAATTTTTCATTGCCTTTTCTTCTTTGTGAAGGAATGGAAATTGATTTTTTTCCATTTAAATATTGAGCCGTTTCAGAATTTGAATTGAGTACTTCTTGCGGTGAACCTTGTGCAACAATATTGCCACCATACTTTCCTGCTTTCGGACCAATATCAACCAAATAATCAGACGCCTGCATTATATCTTTATCGTGTTCAACAACCAAAACACTGTTGCCTATATCACGTAAATTTTTTAATGCTTCAATCAAACGATGATTATCTCTTTGATGTAAACCAATACTTGGTTCATCTAAAATATAAGTAATGCCCTGCAATTGAGAACCAATTTGTGTTGCTAACCTAATTCGCTGCGATTCGCCGCCACTAAGGCTTTTAGAAGGACGACTTAATGATAAATAAGTTAATCCAACGTCTAATAAAAATTGCAAGCGTTCTCTTATTTCTTTTAAAATATCTTTTGCAATTGCATTTTGTTTATTGCTTACTCTTTTTTCTATTCCATTAAACCAAACCATTAATTTATCTAAATTCATATTGCTTAATGCAGCAATATTTTTTTCATCAATCTTAAACCATAAACTTTCCTTTCGCAATCTTGCACCATTACATGTAGAACAAGTTTCTAAGTTCATATATTTTTCAACCCATGCTCTTAATCCTTCAGTGCTTTGCGGAGAAATAAACCATCGCTTCAACATTGGAATAATTCCTTCATAACTACCGGTATATTCTTGTGGAATATTTTCGTCATTCAAATCCATTTCTAAAGTGGAACTAATATTTTTATCTCCATACAATAACAAATTCAATTGGTCATTTGTTAATTCATTGATAGGCTTATCTAAATTAATTTTATATTTTTTTGCAAATGCAACTACTTGCAGAAAAACACTTGCTTCTCTTTCTTCGCCCAACGGAGCAATGGCACCTTCTTTTACAGTTTTTGTTTTATCTGGTAAAACTTCGTTTATATCAATCGTATAAACATTTCCCAAACCTTTACAAGCAGGACATGCACCATACGGAGAATTGAATGAAAATGCATTGGGGCTTGGTTCTTCGTAACTAATACCGGTATCTTCACACATTAATTGTTTAGAGTATTGAAAAATTTTATCCGTATCATTCAACAACAAAAACATTAAATCTTTACCCATCTTCAAACTTTGTTGCACACTCTGACTTAAACGAACTTTCATATCATCAGTAACAGCCAAACGATCGATCACTACTTCAATATCATGAATTTTATAGCGATCTAATTGCATTCTCGCCGTAATATCTTTTACTTCACCATCCACTCTAACTTTTACAAAACCTTTTTTACGAATCTCTTCAAACAGTTCGCGATAATGTCCTTTTCTTCCCCTAACGATCGGTGCTAATAAAGAAATTTTTTTGGCCTTGAATTTTTTAAAAATATTTTCTACAATTTCTTCTTCACTAAACTTAATCATTTTCTTTCCTGTGTTATAACTATATGCTTCACCAATTCTTGCAAATAATAAACGCATAAAATCATACACTTCAGTAACAGTGCCAACAGTTGATCTTGGATTTTTATTAGTTGTTTTTTGTTCGATAGAAATTACAGGAGATAAACCTGTTATTTTATCAACATCTGGTCGTTCCATATCACCAATAAATTGTCTGGCATAAGCACCAAAACTTTCCATATAACGACGCTGGCCTTCATTATAAATTGTATCAAATGCGAGAGAAGATTTTCCACTTCCACTCACACCGGTAAAGACAACTAACTTATTTTTAGGAATAGAAATATCAATGTTCTTCAAATTATGTTCACGTGCACCAAATACTTGAATTTGTTCTTCAATTACAGAATTGATTGCCGACTTCTTTTGCTTTGCCATAGTAAGAAAGTAAAGATAGCAACAAGAAACAAGGAAACTTATTGAGAAAAGAAAATTTGATTATTGATATTAGAAAATTATTATCCTACTAATTTAGAGGACTTTTATAAAAAATTTAAACCAATGAAACACAATACAGACAAGCATTTCGAGAGATAATAAAAAATATTTTAAAAAAAATATTTGGAAATTTGAATGATAAACCTATACTTTTGTACCAGTTCTTTAAATAACAACTTATCAAGAAAGGCAGAGGGATTGGCCCGATGAAGCCTTTGCAACCCTACTGAATTACTCATTCAGCAGAAGGTGCAAACTCCATTCACTTTAATAAAGTGATAGAGATAAGTCAGAGTAAAGTTTGATTCATCAGCGATAATATCGCTCAATATATTTCAAGCTCATCTGACTTACCGGATGAGCTTTTTTATTTTTTATAATCACCAGAAAATAAAATTTCATTCAGTAAGTATTTCCTTCTCTCTTGATAATTGTTTTCAAAGAATATTAATAAATAAAAACAATCATCATGAGCAACGCCACACAATTATTACAAAGCATTCCAATTGATCCATTAACGGGCGCATTGGCAGTTCCTATTTATCAAACATCAACTTATGTGCAAGAAGCACCGGGTGTTAATAAAGGATATGATTATTCAAGAACAAATAATCCAACTAGAGAAACATTGGAAAAAATTGCTGCACAATTAGAGAATGGTTCCATTGGTGCAGCATTTGCAAGTGGCTTAGCAGCTATTGATGCTGTTGTTAAACTTTTAAAAACCGGTGACGAAATTATCGCAGTGGATGATATTTACGGAGGTGCTTATCGTTTGTTTACGCAAGTGTATGAACAATACGGAATAACAGTAAAATTTGTTGATGCGAGTGATCCTGAAAATATTTTTAATGCTATTACAGAAAAAACAAAACTGATTTGGATTGAAACACCAACAAATCCAACTTTAAAAATTGCAGATATTAAAGCCATTGCAAACATTGCAAAAGCTCACCGATGTTTACTTTGCGTGGATAATACTTTTGCTTCACCCGCCTTACAAAAACCTCTTTCGTTGGGAGCTGATATTGTAATGCATAGCGCAACAAAATATTTAGGCGGTCATAGTGATGTAATCGCTGGTTTAGTGATAATAAAAGATGAAACATTAGGTGCAAGAATAAAATTCTTTCAAAATGCCTGCGGCGCTGTGTTAGCACCATTTGATAGTTGGTTAATTATTCGTGGTATTGAAACGTTGTATTTACGAATTAAACAACATTGCATCAATGCACAAGCCGTTGCGGAATATTTGGAAACGCATCCGGCAGTTGATAAAGTTTTTTATCCAGGATTGAAATCTCATCCAAATCATGATACCGCTAAAAAACAACAAAAAGGTTTTGGTGGTGTGGTATCATTTTCATTAAAAGAGGATAATTTAAAACTGGCAGAAAAATTTGTATCGAATACAAATATTTTCAAATTAGCAGAAAGTTTAGGCGGCGTAAAAAGTTTGATTAGTCATCCTGCAAACATGACGCACAAATCTATACCTGCCGAAAAACGAAGAGCAGCGGGCGTTTCAGACAGTTTAATCAGATTAAGTGTTGGCATTGAAGAAGTGGAAGATCTAATTAATGATTTAGAAAAAACATTTTAAAAAATTGAATTACATAAAGAAAAATAAGTTACTGCTGATTATATAAACTAAAGTTGAAAAACAAGAAAAATAAAAATGGAAAATCATAAGCGATTAAAAATTGGATTATTTGGATTTGGTGTTGTAGGTGAAGGATTATACAAAGTTTTAAAACAAACACCATCATTAAAAGCTGAGATAAAAAAAGTTTGTATCAAACATCCCGGCAAACAAAGAAATGCACCTTCAAATTTATTTACAACCGATAAAGATGACTTATTGAATGATGAAGACATTAATGTAATCGTTGAAGTAATTGATGATGCAAATGCTGCATTTGAAATTGTTTCCACTGCTTTAAAAAATGGTAAAGCAGTTGTAAGTGCCAGTAAAAAAATGATCGCTGAACATTTACCCGAAATTTTGCAATTGCAATTAGAAACTGAACAACCTTTTTTGTGCGAAAGTGCTGCCTGTGCTTCAATTCCGGTGATTAGAAACTTAGAAGAGTATTATGATAATGATTTATTGCATTCAATCAAAGCAATTGTTAATGGTTCAACAAATTTTATTTTAACAAAAATTATTGAAGAGAATTTATCATTCAACGATGCATTATTATTAGCACAACAATTAGGTTTTGCAGAAAGCAATCCGAAGTTAGATGTGGAAGGTTTTGATGCAGTAAATAAATGGACCATTTTATTAAGTCACGCATATGGTATTGTTGAACATCCATCCAATATTTTATTTACAGGTATTCAAAATATTCAATTAACAGATGCACAAGTTGCTAAAGAAAAACATTTTGAAATAAAATTAGTGGCGCAAGCAAAAAAATTACAAGATGGAAAAGTGGCAGCTTTTGTTTTACCTCAATTTGTAAAACAAGAGGATCATTTAGCATTTGTGAAGAACGAATACAATGGCGTTGTTATTGAAAGCGGTTTTGCTGATAAACAATTTTTTTATGGAAAAGGTGCAGGGAGTTTTCCAACTGCATCGGCTGTATTGAGCGACCTGTCTGCATTACGCTATGGTTATCGTTACGAGTATAAAAAATTATACCATCATAACCCACATGAATTAACACAGGATTTTTATTTGAAAGTGTATGTAAGTTTTGATGATTGGAAATTTATTTCGAAAGAAAAATTTGAATGGATTGAAGAATGGCATGCCGGTGAAGAAAGAAAATATTTAGTTGGCGTTTTACATGCAAAAGAATTATACAATACAAATTGGTGGAAAGAAAATAAAATATCCTTGATATTATTACCCGAACCAGTAATTGAAAATGTTGATATCGTTAAATTAAAAAAACGCAGCCTCGAATTAGCAGGCATTATATAAAATAGGTTTTCGTTGTAATGTTTTTGGTTTTAAAGTCCTGTAATCATACAGGACTTTTATTATTAAATATTATTTTTTATTAACTATATCGTAAAAAAATAAACACAATTGAATAACTAATTACCCATTGCAGTTTAAAATTTTTATACTTCTTTTCCGTGGCATT
>CAILAF010000151.1 GCA_903832075.1 uncultured Chitinophagaceae bacterium | reverse complement strand
TACCGATGTAACAAAAGGCGAATTAAATCTGGATGGATTTAAAGATGTGTTTAAACAAATGAAAGAAAAGTTTGGATTTAAATTTATTGCATCATCACTTCGAGAAAGTTATAGTGCGAGTGATAACGGATGGAGTGCATTAGTATATGATGGCACAGAATTTTATCACACAAAAAAATATAATGTTCGCATTGTTGATCGTGTTGGAAGTGGTGACAGTTTTGCAAGTGGGTTGATTTATGGATTGGTTACAGGAATGAAAATGCCTGATGCTGCTGAATTTGGCGTTGCTGCAAGTGCATTGAAACATACCATTCCTGGTGATTTGAATCATGCAACATTAAGCGATGTGAAAGAATTAATGAAAGGTGATGGAAGCGGAAGAGTGCAGAGATAATTTTAAATTATGAATGTTGATGAAAAATAAGAATTAATGATTTAAAATTTATAATTCAACATATAAATAAACAGTATGATAATCGATACAATTAAAAATGCATCAAAGTATTTTTCAGTTCATCCATTATTTGAAAAAGCATTTGATTATATCAATCAATTAGATTTAGCAAATGTTGAGCTGGGTAAATTTGATATTGGGGAAGGATTAAAATCCATCATCACAAATAATCCAGGAAAAACAAAAGAAGCAAGTTTATCAAAATTTGAATGTCATAACAAATTTAGTGATATACAATTTTGTATTCATGGCAAAGAAACGATAGGATGGAAGCCAAGAGAAAAATGCATAAAAGAAAATGGTGGTTATAATGAAGAAAAAGATATTCAACTATTTTTTGAAGATGCAGATACTTTTTTTGAATTAACCGATGGTCAGTTTGCAATTTTCTTTCCTGAAGATGTACATGCGCCAATGATTGGCGAAGGCGAAATAAAAAAATTAGTAATTAAAGTAAAAATTTAAAATAATGAGTAAAACACAAAAAGTAATTAATACAATTATTGAACAAGGCATGTTGCCATTATATTTTAATGCTGATGAAACAGTAAGTGTTGAAGTGCTGCGAGCCATATACAGAGCGGGTGTTAAAGCAATTGAATATACCAATCGTGGAGAAGCTGCTTTAAAGAATTTTGCATTGATGGTTGAAATAAGAAATATTGAAATGCCAGGATTGTTATTAGGTGTTGGTACCATAAAAAATTTAGAACAGGCGAATGATTATTTAAAAGCCGGTGCAGATTTTTTAGTAAGTCCTGGTTTTGTAAAAGAAGTTGCAGATTATGCAGTGAGTAAAGATATTTTTTATGCACCAGGATGTATGACACCATCAGAAATTATTGCAGCAGAAAATGCAGGAATAAAATTTATAAAACTTTTTCCGGGTAATATGTTGGGACCTGAATTTTTAAGTAGCATTAAAGATATTTTTCCAAAACTTTTATTTATGCCAACAGGTGGTGTTGATACAACGAAAGAAAATATTGAAGGATGGTATAAAGCTGGAGTATGCGCAGTAGGAATGGGAAGTAAACTCATCAGTAAAAAATTAATGGAAGTAAAAGATTATACCACTATCGAAAATGAAACAAGGAAAGTTTTGGAAGTAATTGCATCAATCAAAAAATAAATTTTAAACGATTATCATGCTTGCAAATAAAATTGGAAAATACAGGTGGACGATTGTTGCATTACTTTTCTTTTCAACTACCATCAATTACATGGACAGAAATGTAATTGGATTCCTGAAACAATATTTTTGTTCGCCCGAAGGTTTTAGTTGGACTCCGTTAGAATTTTCTTATGTAACAACTGTGTTCACTGTATTTTATGCAACATTTACATTATTTGCCGGTGCAATAATTGATAAGATTGGAACAAAATTGGGACTTGCATTATCGTTAATCGGATGGTCTTTTTTTGGTATGCTAAATGCTTTTGTTGGCAAAACAGTTTTTTTTCATGTAATGATAAGAAGTTTATTTGGTGCCGGTGAAGCTGGCAACTTTCCTGCTTCTATTAAAACTGTTGCTGAATGGTTTCCCCAAAAAGAAAGAGCATTGGCAACAGGAATTTTTAATAGCGGCTCTAATGTTGGTGCTATGATTACTGCAATTTTTGTTCCATGGTGTTTAGCATTTTTTGGTGCTGCGCTTGGATGGAAATTAGCATTCATCTTTACAGGTGCAATTGGATTTGTTTGGTTAATTTTTTGGTTTAAATTATATGATACACCTGCCCAACAAAAGAAATTATCAAAGGCAGAATTCGAATACATTCATAGTGATGACACTGTTGAAAGTAAATTGCAAGACAAAGTAAAAGTTTCTTGGTTTAAACTTTTAGCTTATCGTCAAACATGGGCATTTTTTATAGGTAAGTTTTTGACCGATGGAATATGGTGGTTCTTTTTATTCTGGACTCCGGATTATTTAAAACAACAATTTAATTTAGAACCTAAAATTCAAGGATATCTTTATTTTATAATTCTTGGTGTTGCCATTTTTGGAAGTGTGTTTGGAGGAAGTTTACCAATGTTCTTTATGAATAAGGGATGGGCGACGTACAAGGCAAGAATGACAGCAATGTTATTAATTGCTTTTGCTCCTTTATGTATTTTGGCAACACAATTTTTTGCAAATGAATCTCTTTTTGGAAGAAACAGTGCAATATTATTAGCAGTAATTATTCTTTGCATTTGTGCTGCTGCACATCAGGCATGGTCTGCAAATTTATTTACAACTGTATCCGATATGTTTCCTAAAAAAGCGGTTGGCTCAGTAACAGGAATTGGCGCTGCAGCAGGCGGTTTGGGCGGTGCTTTGTTTCAACTTTTATCTGGAGCATTAAATACTTATTTTCCCTTAACTGCGTATCTTATTTTATTTATTGTTTGTGGCCTATCGTATCTAATTGCTTGGGGAATTATGAAAGCATTAGTTCCAACATATAAACCAATCACTGACATTTAGTTTTGTGATTGATACTTTATATTCATTTATTGTATATTTTTTATCTGTAAATATTCTACGAATTATATTTTTTAGTTGCTCCGACCAAAACTTTATCACTTGTTTTTAATTAATCATTGCTTGGAACTTTCGGCAACCTTGCCGATAAGTCTAAGCCATTATTTTATTTAATCGGCAAAAAAATGATTTGATTTGTAAAAAATTTGTTTTGCATATTAGATTATTAATTTTCGAATCGAAATAAGCGTTAAAGAAATCTTAAACAAAAAAATAATCAATCTGTTGCAAAGGAATCTTGAATAAACAACATCTAATTGAATAGCAAAGAAGATTACTTTTATTAATGAAATTACTAATCAAATATTATTTTATAAATTAACCAGTATGTATATTTCATTAAGAGCATGGGCAATTGAAGATGCAGCAACTTTAACTGCTTACTTCAATAATATCAATATTTGGAATAATCTTCGCGATTTTATTCCGCATCCCTATACAAAGGAAGATGCGGAAAAATTTATTGCAAGTCAATCAGAAATATTTCCGACACAAAATTTTGCGATTCTAAATGAAGGTGAAATTGTTGGTGGCATTGGCATCACACTTTTAGACGATGTTTACAAAATGAATGTTGAATTGGGTTATTGGGTGGCTGAACAATTCTGGGGGCATGGAATTGCAACCATTGCAGTAGGCTTAATGACACAATATGTTTTTGAAACATTTTCGATTAATAGAATTGTTGCTGAAGTTTTTGATTACAACAAAGCGAGCATGCGTGTGCTGGAAAAAAATGAATACTATCTGGAATGCGTTAAAAGAAAAGGCATTCTTAAAAATGGTGTATTGACTGACGATTCGGTTTGGGTAAAACAAAAAGTATTTTAATAATTATCACCAACAAATAAATTATTCCATGATCAAAAAAAATATTGCTACCAACGAATTTGGATTTGTGTTTAATCCTTCTACCGGCGATTCTTACAGTAGCAATCCAATAGCTGCAGAAATTATTCAATTGATG
>CAILAF010000150.1 GCA_903832075.1 uncultured Chitinophagaceae bacterium | reverse complement strand
CAAAAATTTCTATTAAAGAATTAAGAGTAGATGGTGGTGCTACGGCAAATAAATTATTGATGCAATTTCAAAGTGATATTTTAAATTGTAAAGTGGTGCGTCCAGTTGTAACCGAAACTACTGCATTGGGTGCAGCTTATTTAGCAGGATTGGCAGTTGGTTATTGGAATAACATGGAAGAGATTCAACAACAATGGCAGATGGAAAAAGTTTTTTCTTCGCAAATGAATGAGGATAAGAGAAAAGAATTGTCGAGTGGTTGGAAGAAAGCTATTGATGCAGCCATTAGTTGGACGAAATAATTTTTTAAAAAAGTTGATTGAATACGAATGAATAGAAATGAAATGTTGCAGCAGTTGGAATCAGTGCCTGAATGGGATATTATTATTATTGGTGGCGGTGCAACAGGATTGGGCTCGGCATTAGATGCAGCAAGTCGCGGATATAAAACTTTATTATTAGAACAATTTGATTTTACTAAAGGAACATCCAGTCGATCCACTAAATTGGTGCATGGTGGTGTTAGATATTTAGAACAAGGAAATATCAAATTAGTTTTAGAAGCTTTGAGAGAAAGAGGAAGATTATTAAAAAATGCACCGCATATAACTTCAGCAAAAGCATTCATTCTTCCAGTGTATAGTTATTGGCAAAAAATTTATTATGGCATCGGATTAAAACTATATGATTTGCTTTCGGGAAAATTAAGTTTAGGAAAAACAAAAATTTTATCAAAGAAAAAAGTAATTGAATCTATTCCATCAATTCAATCAAAAAATTTAAGAGGTGGTGTTTTATATTTTGATGGTCAGTTTGATGATAGCCGTTTAGCCATTAATATTGCATCAACAGCATTTGACAAAGGCGCAACGGTTTTAAATTATTGTAAAGTAATTGGATTCAACAAAAAACGATTACCAAAAAAGCAAGAAAAGATAATTGCTGTAAAAGCGATAGATCAATTAAATAATCAAGAATATATTTTAAAATGTAAGGCTGTCATTAATGCAACCGGTGTTTTTACAGATGCTGTTATGCAAATGGATGATCATGAAAAACATGATATTGTTTCTCCATCACAAGGAATTCATTTAGTAATTGATAAAAAATATTTTGAAGGACATAATGCATTAATGATTCCTAAAACATCTGATGGAAGAGTGTTGTTTGCTGTTCCATGGCATGATAAAGTTGTGGTTGGAACAACCGATACGCCTATAAAAGAAATAAAGTCAGAACCCATCGCATTAGAAGAAGAAATTAATTTTATCATCACACATTTTAATCGTTATTGTAAAACTTTTATTGAACAAAAAGATGTAAAAGCTGTTTATGCAGGCTTGCGTCCATTAGTAAAAATAAAAGGTGGTGGTAATACATCTTTATTATCAAGAGATCATACCATCATTGTTTCAAAAAGCGGATTGGTAAATATTACAGGAGGCAAATGGACAACTTACAGAAAGATGGCGCAGGATGCAATTAATAATGCAGTATTTAGTTCTGGATTAGAAAAAAGAAATTGCATTACGCAAACATTGTCAATTGGTAAATGGGATTTGCCAATTGATAAAAATAATCATCTGCATATTTATGGAACAAATGCAAATGATATTAATTCTTTAATGAACGAAAATATTTTGTGGCAAGAAAAAATTCATCCTGATTATGATTATACTAAAGCAGAAGTTATTTGGTTTGTGCGAAAAGAAATGGCAATAAATGTTGAAGATGTTTTGGGAAGACGAACAAGATTATTATTTTTAGATGCGAATGCTGCTATTGAATCTGCTCCATTTATTGCGGAATTAATGATGCATGAATTAAAGAAAGATGAAAATTGGAAGCATCAGCAAATTCAATTGTTTAAGCAATTAGCAAAACAATATTTATTACTTAACCCCTGAAAATTTGTTAGTTTCAATATTTATCGTAAAATTGCGATAAATATTGAAATAATGGGAACTGCAAAATCAGAAGAATTTTCTGTAATCAATAACAGGCTTTCGAATTATTATAAAGCATTATCGCACCCTGCAAGAGTTGCCATTCTTAAATTATTAATTAAAAAGCAGACCTGTGTTTGCGGCGACATTGTAGATGAACTCCCCTTGTCGCAAAGTACGGTATCACAGCATTTGAAAGAATTAAAAGAAGCTGGTTTTATAAAAGGCGATATTGACGGAGCAAAAGTTTGTTACTGTATTGACGAGAAGGAATGGAACCGTGCCAAGAAATACATTAATGATTTTTTTTCAAGTTATAATCCAATTTCAGATAAATGTTGTTGATGTTTTTTTGTCATTAATAATCGTATTATTACGATAATATTATTTTATAACTAAAACTATATTGTATGTACAATGTGTTATTTGTTTGTATCCATAATTCAGCCCGCAGCCAAATGGCTGAAGCATTTTTAAATGAATTAGGGAAAGAAAATTTTCATGCTGAAAGTGCGGGTCTTGAACCCGGTAAATTAAACCCGAATGTTATTAAGGTAATGCAGGAAATTGGTATCGACATCAGCAATAACTCAACAACAGATGTTTTTGATTTATTTAGAAAAGGCAAAAGATATGATGCCGTTGTTACCGTTTGTGATGCAGCAAATGGTGAACGTTGTCCGGTTTTTCCGGGAAAACAAAACGCATCGCATGGTCTTTCGGTGACCCATCATCTTTTGTCGGTACGCAAGAAGAAATATTGGAAGGAACAAGAAAAGTGAGAGATGAAATAAAAGATACAATTGTATCATTCATTAAAGAATCTGCGAACGTTAGTTTTTGGCTATAATTTTCAATCAAAAATTAGTCTGCAAATAATTAAAATCAATTTTAAAAATTATAAAATGAGTTCAAATAATTGTGCACCTACACATGAAAGAAAAAAACTTAGCTTTTTGGATCGCTATTTAACGTTGTGGATTTTTCTTGCCATGATTGTTGGTGTTGGAATAGGTTATTTTTTTCCGTCATCATCAACATTTATTAATTCATTTTCATCAGGCACAACAAATATTCCATTGGCGATTGGCTTGATATTGATGATGTATCCGCCATTTACAAAAGTGAAATTCGATAAACTAAAAGAAGTATTCAAAAACACAAAAGTACTGGGTGCATCTTTATTTCTTAATTGGATAATTGGTCCTATACTTATGTTTTTTTTAGCCATTGCTTTTTTGCATAATCATCCGGGATATATGGTGGGCTTGATTTTGATTGGATTAGCCCGTTGTATTGCTATGGTAATTGTTTGGAATGAGCTGGCAGAAGGAAATCGTGAATATGCAGCCGGTTTGGTTGCATTGAACAGTATATTTCAAGTATTATTATACAGTGTTTATGCTTATTTTTTTATTACAATATTGCCACCGCTTTTTGGTTTTACAGGTTCGGTAGTAAATATTACTATCAGTCAAATTGCAAAAAGTGTTGCTATATATCTCGGTATTCCGTTTGCAGCAGGATTCTTAACAAGATTTATTTTATTAAAATTGAAAAGTGAACATTGGTATGAAACAAAATTTATTCCTTTTGTTTCTCCCATTACATTAATCGCATTGCTTTTTACTATTATGATCATGTTTAGTTTAAAAGGAGAATTGATTGTTCAAATACCTTTTGATGTATTACGAATTGCATTACCATTAGTAATTTATTTTGTAATTATGTTTCTTGCGAGTTTTTTTATTGGTAAAAAATTAGGCGCAGATTATTCAGTCAATGCATCAATCGCATTCACAGCCGCAGGAAATAATTTTGAATTAGCAATTGCTGTTGCGATTGGTGTATTTGGAATTAACAGCGGTCAGGCTTTTGCAGGAGTTATCGGACCATTGGTTGAAGTGCCTGCATTAATTGCATTAGTGAATGTAGCATTTTGGCTACGAAAAAAATATTATTTCAATATCGAAAAATAAAAATTAATTTTCTAAAACTTGCAGGAGAATATTATTTCATTAACTTGTTTAATTAAATT
>CAILAF010000149.1 GCA_903832075.1 uncultured Chitinophagaceae bacterium | reverse complement strand
CTATTGTAAGGAAAATATAGAAATATGAAATACTGATTAATTTATGAATTAGTTATGCCATTGAAATTAAATTTATTAAAGATCCAATGGGATATGATATTGGATTATATAATGCTTGTGAAGACATTAAATTTCTTGAATTGCTAAAAGCAAAATATTTTAAATCTTGTACAGCAATAATCTGGATATCTTAGTTAAGCAGCCCCCACTTGACCGCTCAAAACAGCCCTAACTTTTTCAGAGCAAATTGCCCCCACTTGACCGCTCGAAAGAGCCCTCACCATTTTGTGTTTAATCATACTGTTTAACATGTTGATTTTTTAGTTACTGATGATGTACTTTCTCATCATTAGTAAACTTAAGAAATCATGGCAAATAAAACTACCAGTATGAGCAAAGTACGTCAAATTATTAAACTCTATACCCAGCAAATGGGAAAGAAAAAAATTGGTGAACGTCTTGGCATGTCCAAGCACACTGTAAAACATTACGTAGATTTCTTTCGTTCACTCAAAATACCAAAAGAAGAACTTTTTAAACTTTCTGATTTTGATTTGAATAAACTTTTTCATCCTCCAAAAGAAACGCTCTTAAATGATCAGTTAAAACAACTGTACGATTTTTTTCCTGTTATGGCTATACAGTTGAGAAGACGTGGCATGACGGTAAAGAAACAGTTTTTAGAATACAAGGCTTTGTATCCTCAATCCTATGGAGAAACATCTTTTTATCAACATTATAATAAATGGCGAAAAAAGGTGAACCCTACGATGCACATTGAACACAAGATTGGTGACAAGATGTATGTAGATTATGCTGGAGCTACATTACCCTATGTGGATATTGAGACGGGAGAGATAAAGAACGCTCAGATTTTTGTTGCGATTCTTGGTTGGAGCCAATATGCTTATGTGGAAGCAACGTACAGTCAAACAATTGAAGAGTTTATTACTGCCTGTGAAAATGCACTGCGATATTTTAATGGTGTCCCTTTGGCACTTGTTCCTGATAATTTAAAATCAGCAGTACATAAAGCAAGTAATTATGAACCGACCGTTAATGAGAACTTTATAGCCTTTGCCGACCACTACGGCATTGCAGTTCTTCCTGCCCGTTCCCGAAAGCCACAAGATAAAGCTCATGTAGAAAATATGGTAAAGCTATCGTATCAAAACATATACACTAACCTTTCTGAGAAGGTGTTTGTACCCTTAGATGAACTTAATACGCAAATGCGACAACACCTGATTAAGTTCAACGATGCACAATTTACAGCCAAAGAATGTTCAAGGACTGACCAATGGATAATGGAATTGCCCTCTCTTCAACCATTACCCGCAACATTGTATGAAATGCAAAAAATAAAGCAAGTAACAGTAATGAAAAATGGACACGTTTATCTATCCGAAGACCAACACTATTACAGTGTCCCGTATGAATTTATTGGGAAAAAATTAAAGATGCAATACTCCCGTTCAGAAGTAAATCTGTATCTACAATACAGACTCTTAGCAACACACAAAAGATTACGTAGCCCACATAATTATACAACGACCCCAGAACACATGCCTGCACAACACCTATTCGTAACAGAGTGGACTCCTGATTTTTTTATAACGAAAGCAAGGGCAATTGATCCTATTGTTGAATATTACATTAGCCAAGTACTGGCCAAGAAACAACATCCTGAACAAGGATATAAATCCTGTATGGGCATTTTGTCTTTTGCAGGAAGAGTTGGAAACACCAGGCTTATTAATGCTTGTAAGAGGGCTCATGCTATTGGTTATTATAATTACAAAATCATTGAGGACATACTTGCAAAAAATCTGGATAAATACGAAGAGGACATACAACCATCAGACATGCCCATGCACGATAATATCCGTGGTGGAAATTATTATCAATAATTAATCACTAAAACCAATTAACATGAATGAAATCTTAACAAAAATGAGACAAATGCGTCTTCAGGGAATGGCAAAAGCCTTCGCACTAACACATGAATCAGGCAAGAATGAAAAGTTCACACCCGATGAAATGGTCACGCATCTTGTAGAATCAGAGTGGGATGAACGTTATAATCGTAAGCTTGATAGAACTGTTCAGGCAGCCCGCTTCAGGTACAAGGCAAGCATCGAACAAATCAGCTATGAAGATAATCGCATGGATAAAAATCAGGTGCTGCGCTTAGCAGATTGTGAATTTATCAAACGCAGTGAAAATGTTATCATCACAGGTAGCACAGGTGTTGGTAAAAGTTTTGTTGCTTCTGCAATTGGCTACCAGGCTTGTTCCTTAGGCTATCGTGTTTTATACCAGCATAGCAGTAAACTCTTTGGACGCATGAAAATTGCTAAAGCAGATGGCTCATATTTAAAGGAACTGGCAAAGATTGAAAGGCAACATATCCTTCTAATAGATGACTTTGGATTACAGCCATTAGATGCACAGAGTCGTTCAGTACTCATGGAAATAATTGAAGACCGTCATGGGAAATCTTCAACCATTATCACATCCCAAATACCCATTAGCAAATGGCACGAAATTATCGGGGAACAAACAATTGCGGATGCTATTCTGGATAGAATTGTTCATAGCGCACATCGGATTGAAATGAAAGGAGACTCTTTAAGAAAGAAAAAGCAACAAATAAATGAACAAAATATTGAATCGTTAATCTTAAAAAACTAACTTAGCAAAGCATGTATGAAACAGATAAAGATTGAACAAAAAAATGGAAGCCTCATAAGTGGGGGCTGTATAGTGTGAAATAGAGGGGGCTGTCAAACTACATTATCCACTTTATTAAACCGCTTGGCTGAAAACTTTGGATTTATTTTGTGGCATTGGTCTAAACATCTCTTGATATGCTTTACTTCAATCT
>CAILAF010000148.1 GCA_903832075.1 uncultured Chitinophagaceae bacterium | reverse complement strand
CCCCACCACTAAGCAGTTGGGGCGGATGGCAGCCTGATTTGGTTAATTCAGAGCAAAGAATTATTCTGGCCTTGATCGTGAGGTTCTAAATTCCAGTAAAAATATTATAACTCTAATTTTCCAGAAATGACATTAATATTTTTTTTTACTTTATTCAATAAAAATAATTCTCTTGATAGAACTTATTATTTGTTGCATAAGCTCACTACCAAGCATTCTCTTAGTTTTTATTCAAAAAGAAATTAAGAGCATTAAAAATTGTTTTAATAAAAAAAATTGGCTCTAGCAAAAAGGAATACAGGTCTAATAAAGAATTTTTAAATGGTTATTACTCACTTAAAAGAAAAATTATGAAAAAAATTGAAGCAATTGTCAGAACATCAAAATTTGAAAATGTAAAGGCAGAATTAAAAAAAATTGGAATAGACTTCTTTTCCTATTGGGAAGCTGCAGGAATTGGAAATGAACATTTGCGAGAGCACCACAGTTATAGAGGAACCGTTTATGATACTCAATACATTCCAAGAATATTCATTTCAATTGTTTTAAAAGAGGCAAATGTGCAAAAAACCATTGATTGTATTGAAAAATCTGCATTTACCGGAGAAATTGGAGATGGAATGATATTCAGCTATAACATCGAAGAATCAGTTAGAATTAGTAATGGTGCAAGAGGCGAAGCTTCGACTGCTGGACCAGGTGATAAAATTTAATCTAATAAATATTAAAAAAAATATAATGATACGTAAAATACTATTATTTGTTTTATTGATAATGCTTTCTTTAACGGCATCAAAATCATATTCGCAAACAACTGCAACAAAAGCTCCAGACCCCTCGGGTGCTAATACAGGAACATTTAGTGATATTGATACAACTACAGCAAAACTTATTGACACAATTTCAAAAACTAAAGATTCATCTGTA
This sequence comes from uncultured Chitinophagaceae bacterium, assembly GCA_903832075.1. GTDB lineage: Bacteria > Bacteroidota > Bacteroidia > Chitinophagales > Chitinophagaceae > CAILAF01. The sequence goes on along the minus strand of CAILAF010000148.1, from coordinate 2,381 downwards.
GCAGGTTTGAGTGCAACTGTAAATAAGTTATCAACTGCTTTAGTAACTGTTGGTAACTCGGACGGTCATAATAAAGTTGGAATCAATTTAATTTGGCTATTAATAACTGGTTTCCTGGTATTTTTTATGCAAGCAGGTTTTGCATTAGTCGAAACAGGTCTTACGCGTGCAAAAAATGTTGCACACACTATGGCAATGAATTTATTTGTTTATCCAGCAGGCGCACTTGGATTTTTCATATGTGGATTCGCAATCATGTTTGGTGGTGTTGGGCCATTGAGTACACTGGGAGGATATGATGGTCTAAATCAAGAAGTTTCCATAAACCTTTTCGGACACGCATTTGGATTATTTGGAACAAAAGGTTTCTTCATGAATGGAATTTATGATGTTGGAGTTTTAGGTTTTTTTGTATTTCAAGCAGTATTTATGGATGCAGCTGCTACAATTCCAACAGGAGCAATGGCTGAAAGATGGAAGTTTGCCTCATTTGCTATTTCAGGCCTCATTATTGGTGGCTTGATCTATCCCATTTATGGTAACTGGGTTTGGGGGGGTGGATGGTTAGCTCAATTAGGTGCAAACTTTGGTTTGGGACATGGTCATATTGATTTCGCTGGTTCTTCTGTTGTTCATCTCACAGGTGGTGTACTTGCATTTGTTGGTGCAAGAATGATTGGTGCAAGAATTGGCAAATACAATAAAGACAAAACACCCAATGCAATTCCTGGTCACAATATACCGATGGCAGTATTAGGTACACTTATCTTAGCTTTCGGTTGGTTTGGCTTTAATTCAGGTTCAACATTTGCCGGTACAGATTTTAGATTCTCTGTTGTTGCATTTAATACAATGATTGCTTCTTGTGGCGGCACTGCTGCTTCTACATTATGGATTTGGTTTGTCAGAGGAACAAAACCTGATGTAAGCATGATGTGTAATGGTTTACTGGCAGGATTAGTTGCAATCACTGCACCTTGTGCATTTGTTTCCCCAGCAGGTGGTCTAATTATCGGCTTACTTTCAGGAATAATTGTGGTAGAAGTAACTTTATTTGTAGAAAAAAAACTTAGAATCGATGATCCGGTTGGAGCAATTGCAGTTCATGGCGCAAATGGTATCTGGGGTGTATTAGCACTAGGTTTATTTGCTGATGGTACTTATGGTGATGGTTTGAATGGTGTAAAAGGAACTGTAAAAGGTCTATTCTATGGAGATACAGGTCAGTTTTGGGCAGAATTTATAGGAGCAGCAACTAACTGTATCTTCGTTGGACTTACAGGTTGGCTTATGTTTAAATTGCTAAATATTGTTATTGGAAATAGAGTTAAACCAGAAGTAGAATTAGAAGGATTAGACCTTCCAGAAATGGGTATTGATGGTTACTCAGGAGTAAAACTAGATAAGAATGCTGAAACTCCTCTTTCAAGATAACCCAATTTCATAAATACTTTTATTAAAAGATAAAACCTCTTAAAAGAGGTTTTATCTTTTAATACCCAAACTAAATTTAATTAGACCTATTTTTAAGCAATTTGTGGAGTACGTCCATATTTTTCATTATGCTGTGTTGCATCTAACCCTAATTCTTCCTCCTCAGAACTAACCCTTATAGGAAGAATGAAATTAATAAATTTAAAAATCAAAAAAGAAACTGTAAAACTATACGCAACAACAATTACTAATGCTTTTAATTGAATAAAGAAAAAAGAAAAATTTCCATAAAATAAACCATTATTACCTGCACTATTTACAGTTTTAGTTGCAAAAATTCCGGTAAGAAGCATGCCAACCATTCCACCCAAACCATGACAAGGAAAAACATCTAATGTATCATCTAATGTAGATTTAGATTTTAAATGGATAGCAATATTTGAAATGACTGCTGCAAATACCCCAATAAAAATACTTTGAGGAACTGCAACAAAACCTGATGCAGGAGTTATTGCAACTAATCCAACAACAGCGCCAATACAAAACCCTAAAACCGAAGGTTTCTTTCCTTTCAAAACTTCAAAAAACATCCATGATAAACCCGCTGCTGCTGCAGCTGTATTAGTTGTAGCAAAAGCCGATACTGCTAAGCCATTAGCAGCCCCAGCAGAACCAGCATTAAATCCAAACCATCCAAACCAAAGCAACCCTGTACCTATTAACACATACGGAATATTTGCAGGTGGAATTTCTTTTTGCTCAATATGTGTTTGCCTTCTTTTTAGAACAATTGCACCTGCTAAAGCTGCACAACCTGCAGAAATATGAACGACTGTTCCTCCAGCAAAATCCAATACCCCCATCTTAGCTAAAAAACCATCGGGATGCCAAGTCCAATGAGCGATTGGTGCATATACCAACAAACTAAATAATACTATAAATAAGGT
>CAILAF010000147.1 GCA_903832075.1 uncultured Chitinophagaceae bacterium | reverse complement strand
GGGCCTATAGCTCAGTTGGTTAGAGCACCTGACTCATAATCAGGGGGTCCCAGGATCATGCCCTGGTGGGCCCACTTAAAAATCAAGGGTTTATGAATTAAAATATTCATAAACCCTTTTTTCTTGCAAAAAATTTGCAAAATGAAACGGAATAAACGTGCAACAGTTGGAATAAAAAGGATAATTCAACGCTCTACCCCCCTTGCGGATGAATGAACAATAAATACATAGTATGGCAGTCCGTTTTGCTCTTGCGATATAATCAATCAAAAAAACTATTTTTAAATCCTTTTTGTAAGCAATCAAAATGAATTATTAATCAGAGGGAAGCAAAATATTCTGAAATTAAATTCACAATACAAACATTATACTTTGGCATATAATGAACTTAGAAACAATCCAGATATAATAGGTATTATAAGCGATTGTTTTGTTGACTTTGAAGATTATTATAAAAATAAAGTTACTTGCCAATTAAAGGAAGTTATCATAAACAATAATTGTCTCGAAATATTTAAAAAGAAATCAACGAATGAATATCTGTGTGATGAAAAAGACTTAAAGCGTCATTATACAGATGCTTCAATTAATTTTAGAGAATATCTTACAATAAAAGATGGCAATAGACCAGAGGCAAAGAACTATTCTGAAGAAGGATTTGTTTTTGTAGTCCTAGTTACAGTAAATAATAAAGAGAACTTAAGATTGATATTCACTTTTGATATACTTTCTCAATTAGCATTAGCTTGTAATAGGTTGGAGTATGAATTTGGAAGAAATTTTAAATTGTTATTTTATGATGATCTAGCAATCAATACGGGACAGATAACTATAGGGATTGCTGCAAAAAAAATGTCAAATAAAACCATATGATTAAAAAGCTTGCAAAAAAGATATTCTTCAAAGAGATAGCCCCTAGTAAAGTAATTGCTTTAATCGAAGATTATATAAAAGCCAATCAATTAGATAAAAGAAAAGTCTATGAAACCCTATCCTCTGAATTAATGAAATTGAAGGCTACATCTGTATATCTAAATAGTGATTTTATCAAGCGGGATATAAAAGCAGAGATAAAAGGATTCATTGTATATCTAAATATTGATGCAGGATTTGATGATGTTTTATTTATTATTGGACCAAGCTCTACTAATGTTAATACGGTTTTATCTCAAATAAATGAATTGATTGATTCTGACAATTCTGATGAGCAAATAAATAAACAACTTAAAAAGATACAAAAATCGCACTTCGAAACTAGTGTGGAAATCAAGTTCATGAGTGAATTTAAGAACCCCAAAAACATAAGCCGATTAAGGTTTGATATTAGGCAAGGAGAAGAAATTCAGTTTAATCAGACAATTGGATATTTTGAAGATTTTGAATTTAATACTACTGCAAAAGATTACATGGAAAAGTATAGTATAGTAGATCAATATTGTACTTCGATGTTAAATAGCCCAATTAAAACAAAGGTTTCAGATAAGCCTAGTAAGGTTGCCGAAATAAAGAATAAGACATTAATTGATATTTGGAACAAAAGTGAGATTGATAAATATGATCAATTCATAAAATTACTTAAAGAAGAAAATACATTACCTCAATACACACCTGAAACATCAATTGCATTTCTTAAAGAAAATAAAGATGGCAAGTTGAAATGGACAAAGATCCCTTCGAGAGGTTGGCAAAGGTACATTGGAGGTTTTCTGCGTGTTCTTGCAGATAATGATTTTATAGACATACTTAATTTTAGTGCTAAACAATTGATGGAAATATCAATAAACTCTTTTCTTGATGAAAAAGACAAATTAAGTAATGATGCATTTATTGATTCTAAAAATAATTTTATTGAGGATAAATATCTCATTCCATTTCAGAGAATGATTAAACGATTGAAGTAAGATAATTTCACTTATAGTCATCGAGGGAAACCCTCAAAACCATTGTTATTAAACATGAAGGTTTTGAGGGTTTCTTGTTTTTAGGACAGGCCGACATTTGCTTTGTAATTGAAACGAAGCATGAAATCAGTTGAAATGAAAATCAAAACAAAAAAGCAAAACCTTCAAAACCAGTATTTTTTTTCTTGAAGGTTTAGAGGGAAACAGAGTTCTTAAACTGAAACAATTTTACATCGTAATTGAAACAAAAAATAAACAAATAAAAATTCCCCTGATGAGGTACAAATCATCAAACAAAACAATGAAACAATTTATTTACCCAGCCGGAATGCAGAACAACACACCTGCATTTATTGCACCGACAGCATCACCAGTAGCACCTGTTCAAAACGAAGTTGCTATTGAAGCACCAAAACAGATTGCCCCTGTTAAACTTTCTGGCAAGTTTATGCTTGTTGGAAAGATCGGCAGACCATTTAATGGTCAAGTTGATTTGAAGGATGGTATTGTGTTATTGTCATACAATGGCAAAGTGGTTAACACGAAGATTGCCAATGGCACCTTCATAACCAATGATGGGGATCAGATCCGGTTTTTTAAATCAATGGTTACTGGTTTCAAAACCAAATCTGAACTGGACGCTCAACCAGTGCCAAAGAGCAAACCTGCACGCAAACAAACTACATCAACCAAGAAGCAGCTTATGGAGTTGATGGAAGAAAACAACAAGCTGCTAACCATGTTAGCCGCTAACCTCAGACAACCTACTGTCTGAATGAAACCCTGCAAGTGAAGAAACTCATTGCTTGCAGGGTTTATTTAAATAATTGTAAAAGAGAATTACTACTTTTTAAAATCAAGTATATGTTCAAACAAGATTATACAACCTGCCTTCAACGTTATCTACTTCCGTACATAGGCGGTAAATGTTTGATAGCACCAAGATTTATTCATCCCGAAATACCAACCAATATTAAAACATACGTTGAACCTTTTGGTGGAATGGGATGGAGTTTATTGAAACTTGATTTAGAAAAATTTCAAAGTTTAGAAACGATTGTTTATAACGATCAAAACCCATTGAATGTAAACTTGTTTCTATGTGCAAAGAAGTATAATGTATTTGCTGAGTTGTTGATATTGAACAAACCTGAATGTGGTGATCGGGAAACCTTTTTAGAATATAGAAAAGAAATATTCTCTCCTAATTTCAATCACAGGCTCGATGGTAATAATCCTGATTATGAAACAGCATTTAAGTATGTCTATATAATGAACCATACTTATAATGGGTATAATCCAGAAAGAGCAAGTTTCTGTCATAAAGAGCCGGGACAACATAGTAAGTTCAATTCACTCATTAATAAGCTTAGAAATAATAAAATGCAATCGCATTTAGATAAGCTTAGTGTAATAGCTCATGGTGACTATAAGGAGATCATCAATGAATTTGATTCAAAAGATACATTCATTTACTTGGACCCACCATATTTGAATAGAGAGCATTTTTATAGTCTCAATGATTTTAATGTGAAAAGTCATTATGAATTAGCGACTAAACTTCATGGGGTCCAAGGACGGTTTGCCCTTAGCTATTATTATTTTGATCAGCTACTAGACTGGTATCCAGCAACGAAATATAGATGGATATATAAAGACGTTCATAAACCATCTGCAAACAATGGTTCGACTGGACGTGAATACTTAATAATGAATTATTAGGAAAACAAGGTAGTTAGGTAAATCTTCCTTAACCTAGCAGGGGAAAGAGTGAAAATAAAATTACATATAATTAAAATCATAAAAGTTATGAAAATATCTAAAAATAAAATTGACAAAATTACTCGAAAGCTATCAAGACAGATGGAGTTGGAATCTGGAAGAATGTCTTTTAATCGGGTTCATAAAAGTAAGAAAGTTTATTCCAGAAAAACAAAGTGGAATGAACCTGAGGAGTAGTCCTATAGCCCAACAATACCGATTCGTTAAATGGCAAGACAATCAGCATTGAAAGAAACAGGTTCGATTCCTGTATCGGTATCTAACAACATACATCATTATTAAATCAACAACAATGGAAACTCGATTTTTAGAAATGAATGAAGCATCAAACTTCCTCAGGATATCCAAATCAACACTTTATAAAAAAGTGATGAGAAAAGAAATACCCTGTTATAAGATTGGCAACAAGACCATATTTGATAGGGTTGAATTGACAGATTTTATTAAAGGACATTTCATTGGAATTAAAACCGCAACGATAAATCAGTTTGATCTATTAACGCTTCCATCACTTCGATAATTATTTTTTATGGCTAACATCATAATTGTATTAGATAAAAGGGCACAGAAGAAAAGCGGTAAATACCCTTTGAGACTTCGTGTAATCAATCATACCGAAGTGAAGTTTATTTCATTGGGAGTGGATTATTCTGAAAAAGAATATGATCTGATTTTCAATAAATCAGCAACCGGTATTTTATTGGAACATCGCAACAAGGCTCATGATATATTAACTAAGGCACTGAAAATAAATGAGTCCTTATATCCATTTGATTTTAACAAGTTTAAAGAATTACTGAAAAGGGAAGAATTGGCAACAAGACCAAAGACATTGTTTATAAATGATTTGTTCAATAATTACATTGATAAAAAGAAAACATTAGGAAGAATTAAAACAGCTAGTTCATATAAAACAACAATGAATAGTTTGTTGAGATTTAGAAGCACGTTATTGATAACAGATATTACTCCTGAATTTCTATATGAATATGAAGAATGGATGATTGCAAATAATAACGGCAATCTAACCGGTACATTGGGTTTATATCTACGTTCATTGAGGACCATTGTAAATCATGCTATACAAACTGGACAAGTGCCGAAAGATTATAAATATCCATTTACAAAACATTTGTACATCATACCTATAATAAGAAAAGTAAAAAAAGCATTAAAGAAAGTAGAGATTGAAACGATTGCCAATTTGACTGAATTTGAAAATAAGGCAGAGGAGAGAGCAAGAGATTTATGGTTGATGTTATTCTATTGTAACGGTATTAATTTTAAAGATTTGATATTACTTAAATGGGAATGCAGGGTAGATAATTGCTTTGTTATCACGAGGGAGAAAACTAAAAGAACATCTAGGGCAAATCCAAGACCTATTAAAATACCCATCATCCCCAGGCTTCAAACATTGATTGATAAAATTGGCAAGAAAGATAGTGCGTATGTATTGGGAATGATCCGGGAGGATATGACAGAGCAAACTATAATGAATAAAAAAAAGAAAGTCGGTGATATGATAAATGAAAATCTTAAAGCTATTGGTAATAGATTGAATTTATCTGTTGAGCTGTTGAGTAAGACTGCGAGAGATGCTTATGCAACATCTTTAAAGAAAAGTGGCGTTAATACTGATAAGATTGCAGAACAATTGGGACATGGTGATACAAATGTTACTCAATACTACTTAGATGGATTTGATGATGAGGAATTAATGAAACTAAATGAATTATTACCATAGTTTGAGGATAGAATATGTTGATAAGATGAAGCTATAATCATATACTTTGTATCCTCTATAAAGGTTAACTTACTAGTATAAAACATTTTTTATAATGGCAAACACAAAAAAAGCGGCAACAAAGAAATCCGAAACACTGTTAGAATCTGATACTATTCAACTTAAAGTTGAACCAAGTGGAGATATTATTAGAGAGATAATTGATAAAGATATAAAGACTCTAAAACAAAAGAAATCCAAAAATTCGAAAGTAGATGTTAAGCATATTGGTGTTCCAAACATCTGTTTTTCGTTATCTGATATAAAAAGTAAAAATGAGAAAAGGTATAAAACGCAAAGACTATTGAGAGGCTTTGATGATAGCGAAACATGGACACTATATTATAATATAGCCCATTTTATTGTTCCAAGGCTTGAGAGATATAATGAAATTACAAATGTTTTTCTTAGGAGGCCACTCGAAGCTAAAAAGGATGTTCAATATTTATTAACCGCAATGAAATTAATAATAAGAGATCAAGGCGCTGATGGCTTTACAAAAGCAGAGAAGCTTAAACTAAAAAAAGGACTTGAAGTATTCCCTAAAATTTTTATGACGTTATGGTGGTAATAGTAGTTGTAGCAGAAAAATCAGCTATAAATAATCTTTACCATAAAAATCATGAGAGCAGATCCACTCTATTCCCGTAAGTGTTATTTGAGAGATTTTAAATCAACAAACAAATCAACTTAACAAGTTTCTGATACTTATAAATACTGATAGTATCATACTACCCTTAATTAGTTTCCCCTTCCCGAGGGCAGAATTATTGTTTTAGAAACCTACTTACGGTCCTCGTTGTCAGTGGTAGGACATTGCGAGAATTTGATAATCCTGATATTTTCATTAATCGTGTTACTTATTAATGCTCTAACTAAAAAGAGTTAAACCTTGATTGATCAGCACATCAGCTGCTGACTGGGACCAAGCCGCTTTAAGACCCATGAATAAATAATTTCTATTGCCATCTTCTTTATTAATTGCCATTTAATTACCCCTTATATTAATTATGATCCGTTTTGTTTGCTTATTTATTTTATTTAAGCCGTTCAATTTTGATTTTATATTCATCAATAGCATTTTTCAATTTTAAAATTTCTTTCTTTTTTGAATCCTTCTCATCATTTAACCTCTTTTTATTCTTATCAAGTCTCATTTGGATGCAACGTATCTTTTGGTAATTCATTTTCTATTTCATTATTTTTATCCAATCTCTCAAAAATCTGTTCTAACATTAAAGTGAAAAGAGTTTCTTTTTTATAGAGATGTTGGTTTTTATATTTAATAAATTCTTTACCAGATACCCGTCTAAGATCCCTTTGTAATTTGGACCTGTCGATCTTAAGTATCTGATGAATTGTACTAAAATCATAAAAGGGATTACTTTCTTCTCCTACTAGATATTCTACGATTTTCATAATATTTTTTTACTTTTTTATATTCGTTTAAAAGATCTTCGATCTCTTGATTCTGATCATCTTCTTCATCATCAATTGGCGGTTCTTCAATAATTTCATAATCATCAATCTCATCCTCATCCTGTATTTCTTCAGGAGTTTCATCATCATCATCTTCATCCAACAATTTTGGATTAGAATACTTCTCGATGATAAATTTTATAAAATCTGTATGTACGTGTTTTCTTTTTTTCATAAGAGTATATTATTTTATTAATCCGGTTGATCTGGATTATACTCTTATATATAAAAATTGAAAATGGTTTTTTGGAAGAGTGGATT
>CAILAF010000146.1 GCA_903832075.1 uncultured Chitinophagaceae bacterium | reverse complement strand
TATTAAATGAAAAGAAATGGAATTTAGAAAAAGAAGGAGAAATATCAATTCGTAAAAATTCAGTGGATGCAAAGAATGTAAAATTCTCGCAAGGCTTTCAGGAAATTACTGTACAAAATGATCCTGATGAAAAGAACAACAATAACTTAATCGTAAAAATGAAGAATGTAGTATTAGGCGATATCACATCTTTATTAACGAAAAATCCAAAATTAGAAGGTATCACTACAGGTGAAATACATTTACATGATTTCTTTGGTAAATTCAATGCATCAGCAGATCTGAGAACAGAACAATTTAGAATGAATGATGATTCCATTGGTGTGGTGAATGTTAAAAGTAATTACTACACCGGAACCGGATTGATTGATTATAATGTTGTTTCTCCAAACACTGATTATAATTTTACAGCCGATGGACTTTACAATTTAACAGATACAGCAAACTTTCCTCTAAATGTAAAATTTAATTTAACCCATACTAAAATAAATATCGTTCAACAATTTGTTTCAGATATTTTCAGCAATTTGCATGGCTTTGCTTCAGGAAATTTAACTATTGAAGGTGATCCAAGTGCACCTGATCTTACGGGAAGAATCAAATTACAAAATGCTGGACTGAAAGTAAATTATACACAAGTTTATTACGGTATTGATTCTGCTGATATTAAGTTTGATGATGATGGAATTGATTTTGGAGAAATCATCATTCACGATACTTTAAAAAACAAAGGCATTGTAAAAGGTAAATTATTTGAGAACGGATTTAAGGATATGAAATTCGATTTCGATTTTTCTACTAATAAATTATTATTGATTGATACAAAACCAAAAGATAATCAACAATTTTATGGAAGAGCGATTGGTAAGGCAACCATGAGTTTTAAAGGACCTGATACAAAATGTTTGATGACAATTGTTGGCGAATCTAACGATAACTCGCATATTTTTATTCCTAACTCATTCAGCAAAGAAAGTGGTGATGCAGATTTTATTGTTTTTAAAAAATATGGAAAAGAAATGGAATCATCCAAATTGAACAGTGATTTTAATTTAACTGTTGATCTTGATTTGAAAGCCACAAAAACCACACAGATTGATGTAATCTTAGATCCATTAAGTGGTGATGTAATAAAAGCAACAGGTGAAGGAAGATTAAAAATAAAAGCCGGAACAACAGAACCATTAACCATTCGTGGCAGATATGATATTGATGAAGGAAGTTATGATTTCAATTTTCAATCATTCATTCGTAAACCATTTATTTTAAAATCAGATGCCGGTAATTATATTGAATGGACTGGTGATCCCAATAATGCAAACATTCATGTAGATGCACAATATGTTGCTGATAATGTAAGTGCCAATGATTTAATTTCTAACCAACAAGCCGGAAACATTGCCAGTTCTACAAAAGCATATCGTGGTCAGGTTTATGTCATTGCAAATTTATCTGGCAAACTGAGCAAACCCGATATAAAATTTTTATTGGATTTCCCACAAGGAAGTCCAATCAAAACAGATCAGGTATTTGCTGAATTCATTAATAAGATTGAAAAAGATGATAATGAGATGTTGAAGCAGGTTACTTACTTAATTGCTTTCAACTCATTCGTTCCATACGGACAAGGAGGTGGTGCCGGTAATATTAATGTTAGCACACTTGGTTTAAACACCATCACTCAAATGGTTACAAAATATTTAAACAAAGCTATTTCTGGTTTTTTATATACACTTACAAAAGATAAAAATTTACATATAGATTTAGGAACTTCTGTTTATAGCCTTTCTTCATTAACAGGAACAACTACTTCTACTAACTCATTTGACAGAACCAATCTTAATATTAAAATTGGTAAAAGTTTTTTTAAAGATAAAGTGGTTGTAACATTTGGAACCAATGTAGATTTCAATACCGGTGCATCTTCCGGTGCATTGCAAAATGGAAACGTACAATGGTTGCCCGATCTAACTGTTGAATATTTTATTACAAAAGATAAAACGTTAAGAGCACTCGTCTTTAATAAAAATAGTTTGGATGTGAACGGCTCGGGTGCTACAACTTCTTTTGGGCGTGTTAACAGACTTGGCGTTGGTTTATCTTATAAAAAAGATTTCGAAAAACTGTTTGGGAAAAAAGAAGATGAAATAAAAGTGCAACCTGCTACACAAGATTCTACTGATACTAAAAAAGGAAATTACTAAAAATTATTTTAAAACAGATTCAGGCACTTGTTTACATTTCTTCAATCTATATACATAAAAATATCGTACAACTCTTTTACCTCTTACTTGATTAATTATTTCTGCTTGTTCAATAGTAGTAAAATAATCTTTGTAAGCAACAATTGGATCAAAAGGTAAATTTGAAGGAACAATACAATAAGCATCATCATTCAATTCAATTTTTTTTCTTCCTTTATTTAACCAAGCAAACTTGTGCAAATTATCTATACTCCCTATGCCAATAACAGGCAATCCGCATAATCGAGAAGTATAAAATTCAATATGTCCGCCGGGGAACCAATTATGAATGATAATAGAAGAATTAGTTTGCATTCTCCCATTTTTTATATCGTCTTTTGATAGTTTAGTAAAAGCTGCACTAAAAGTTTTCCATCCGCTCAAATCCAATGTAGGACAGTATTCTCCGTAATTCTCTACTTTCTGACTTCCTAAATTAAATGGTGCCAATTTAATAATGGCAGTTGCAACGATGATTAATAAAATAATTAATCCACTTGCAAATTTCATCATTCTTGGATACAGTTTTTCTTTCTTTGTTTCTTCATCCAAATAAACAGCAGCAAAAAAGAATAAAGAAATAAAACCAGGTCCACTCCAATGAGGTAATGTTGAATTAAATAATGCAATGCCTAAAAATAAAAATATCATCGGCAGTCCCATACATATCAACCAAACATTTGTTACCGATGAAAGAATTTTATTTTTTAAACAATAAATGATAGAAAAAATAATGAGAATAAAGATGATAGGATTTTGATACAAGAACTCTCCTGCTAACTCGCGTAAAAAACTATCTATTTGAATATGATGATTCATTACTCTTGCAGAATGAAACTGATAAGTGATAAAATCATTCTGCACATTCCAGTAAACAATTGGTAAAATACAAATGGCAGTAATCAAAGCACTTGCATACAATTGCCATTTAGTTAACCATTTAATTTTTTTGATGATAATAAACAAACCAAAGCCTGCCCATAAATACAAACCATGCACTTTGCTTAAAGTGGCTAACCCAATTAATAATCCCAACAATAACCATAAATGAGTTTTTTTATCTTCTTCATTCAAGATCATTCTGCACATAATATATAATGAACCAACCCAAAAAACTATTTGCGGAGAATCTGGTAAAATAAATAATCCCGAAATAATACCTGTATAAACAGAACAATTAAATATTAATGAAGCGAACCAACCGGTTCTTTCATTTTTTATAAGTGAACCGATTTTAAAAATAAAATATGTAGAAATGCAACTGCCAATAATAGCACCCAATCGCATGGTTACTTCATTCACCCATAATAAATTTAATGAAGTCAATCGCATCAATAATCCAACCATGGGTGGATGATCGAAATAACTCCAATCCAATTGCAATGCATAAGTATAATAATACACTTCATCATTGCCCAATTCAATCAAACCTGCAATTAATAATTTAAATAAAAAAGTAAAAAGTAAGAGATAGCTTAATCGTTGTCTGTAATTCACTTGCATAACATCAGGTTCACATCACAAGATAAAACGAATAATGAATACATTTATTTTCTTTCCAAAAGCCAACGTACCGCTAATTCATAACCTTTCAAACCCAAGCCAACAATGCTTCCTGCGACTTTAGCAGAAACATGAGATATTTTTCTGAAATCTTCACGTGCATGAACATTTGAAATATGTACTTCAATAACAGGTGTTTTAATTGCAGCAATACAATCGCCAATGGCAACAGAGGTATGTGTATAACCACCGGGATTAAAAACAATTCCGTCCACATCAAAACCAACTCTTTGCAATTCATTGATTAATTCGCCTTCAACATTACTTTGAAAATAAGAAAATGAAACAGTAGGAAACAATTGTTGTAACTGTTTATAATAATCATCAAAAGATTGATGACCATAAACCTCAGGCTCTCGTTTACCAAGTAAGTTTAAATTAGGACCGTTGATGATGGCTATTTTCATAAAGTGAATGTACGAATAAACAATAATTACTTAATTCTTCATCATCTTCACAAAATCATCAAATAAATATCTGGAATCATGAGGTCCGGGTGTAGCTTCCGGATGATATTGTACACTGAATGCTTGTTTATTTTTTAAACGAATTCCTTCAATGCTATCATCATTTAAATTTAAATGTGTTACTTCTACATTTGGATGTTTACGAACTGCTTCGGGATCAACACCAAAGCCATGATTTTGTGTAGTGATTTCACATAATCCGGTAATGATATTTTTTACAGGATGATTTAATCCTCTGTGTCCATGATGCATTTTAAATGTTGGAATATCATTTGCCAATGCCAATAACTGATGACCTAAGCAAATACCAAAAACAGGTTTATCTTCTTTTAATATTTCTTTGATGGTTGCTACAGCATAAGGCATGGCTGCAGGATCACCGGGACCATTGGAAATAAAATATCCATTAGGATTAAATTCTTTTAATCTTTTTAAACTTGTTTTCGCAGGATGTACACGTACATGCGCACCACGTTCAACTAAACAATTCAAAATATTTTTCTTAATACCATAATCTAATACAGAAACTTTTAGTGTTGAGTTGACATCACCTAATTCATATTCTTTTGTTGTGCTAACGGTGCTTGCTAATTCCAATCCATCCATATCAGGACAGTTTGCTAATTCTGTTTTCAATTTTTCAATATCAACAATCTCTGAAGAAATAATACAATTCATCGCACCTTTTTCTCTGATATGTGCTACCAATGTTCTGGTATCAATTCCTTCAATGGCAACAATATTATTAGCAATCAAATATTCTTGCAATGAACCTTCGGCTTGTATTCTGCTGAATTGTTCTTCTAAATTTCTGCCGATCAATCCGCGAATTTTTACTGAATCACTTTCAACGTCTGCATCTTTCACGCCATAATTACCAATATGAACATTATTCATGATCAATACTTGTCCTGTATAACTTGGATCAGTAAACACTTCCTGATAACCCGTCATTCCTGTATTGAAACAAATTTCACCGGTAGTAGTTCCAATTTTTCCAAATGCTTTACCATAAAATACATAGCCATCTGCTAAAACTAAGATGGCATTTTGTTGTGCTTGAGACATGTAAGATTGATTGTTTTATTAAAATCGTTTGCAAAGTAAAAAAGGCAAGACCAATAAGTCTTGCCTTTATATCATAAACTTTTCAACATTTAATTTATTCTGCTGTTTTTTCTTCAGTTGAAGGAGTTGTTTCAGCAACAACTTCTTCTTTTACTTCAGCAGCTTTTTTAGGAGCACGGCCACGACGTGTTTTCTTAGCTGGTTCAGCAGTTGATTTAGCAGACTTGCCATAGATTTCATTGAAGTCAACCAATTCAATCAATGCTTTTTCTGCATTATCACCAACGCGAATACCTAACTTTAAAATTCTTGTATAACCACCTGGACGTGAAGCAATTTTAGGACCTACTACAGTAAATAGTTCTTTTACAGCAGTTTTATCCTGCAAATAACTGAATACTACTCGGTGTTGATGACTGATTTCTTCTTTGCCTTCGCCTTTTTTTGTTTTAGTCAATAAAGGTTCAACATAAGTACGTAAAGCTTTTGCCTTCGCTAAAGTTGTAACGATACGTTTATTTACAATTAATTGACTCGCTAAGTTGCTAAGCAACGCTGCTCTGTGTGCCTTTTTACGGCCAAGATTATTTATTTTATCTCCGTGACGCATGACGTTTATATTTTAATGTTACACCGTGTCAGGATTTGTAACACTTGTTTCTATGAAATAGAAACGGTTATATAAATACCACACCATAACTCCCCTTTAGGGGATGGGGGGTTTAATTATCTAAATTATCCAAACCTAATTTTACAAGGTCCATTCCAAAACTCAATCCTCTTTCAGTTAATACTTGTTCAATTTCACTTAAAGATTTTTGACCGAAATTTCTAAACTTCATCAAGTCTTCTTGTTCGTATTGAACTAATTCACTCAAACTATTGATCTTGGCTGCTTTCAAGCAATTGAATGCACGAACTGAAAGATCTAAATCTTCCAAAGGTGTTTTCAATACTTTACGTAATTGTAAAATCTGTTCATCAACAACATCCTCTTTCTTATCTTCTTTGTTATCGAAAGTGATGTTTTCGTCAGTGATGATCATTAAATGTTGAATTAAAATGCGTGACGCTTGTTTCACTGCATCTTCAGGATGGATAGTTCCATCAGTAGCAACATCTAAAATCAATTTTTCGTAATCGGTTCTTTGTTCAACACGATAATTTTCAATAGAATATTTTACATTCTTAATAGGCGTATGAATTGAATCAATGGCAATATGCCCAAATGGAGCATCTTTCAATTTATTTTCTTCAGCAGGAACATAGCCACGTCCCTTTGAAATAGTTAATTCAATATCTAATTTAGAAGTTGAATCCATCACACAAATAACTAATTCAGG
>CAILAF010000145.1 GCA_903832075.1 uncultured Chitinophagaceae bacterium | reverse complement strand
TGAGACCAACGGGATTATTAGATCCACCAATAGAAATTCGTCCGAGTGTAAATCAAATTGATGATTTGTTAGAAGAGATTGATAAAACAGTTAAAAAAGGCGATCGTGTTTTGGTTACAACTTTAACCAAACGTATGGCAGAAGAAATGGATAAATATTTGGGAAGAATTAATATCCGATCAAAATATATTCATAGTGATGTTGATACTTTAGAGCGTGTTGAAATCCTTCGTCAGCTTAGGTTAGGTGAGATTGATGTTTTAGTTGGTGTTAATTTATTACGCGAAGGATTGGATTTGCCAGAGGTTTCATTGGTTGCAATTTTGGATGCAGATAAAGAAGGATTTTTACGTAATGAGAAATCATTAACACAAACTGCAGGACGAGCAGCAAGAAATGTGGATGGCGTTGTAATCTTTTATGCGGATACTATTACAAAGAGTATGCAAAAAACAATTGATGAAACAAGCAGACGAAGAGAAAAACAAATTGCATATAATATTCAACATAACATCACGCCGCAAACAATTAAAAAAAGTATAGAACAAATTATGGGACAAACATCTGTGTTGGATATTAAAGGATTTAATCCTAAAAACCCTTATGCCATTCAATCTGATGGAGAATTGGCAAATGTTGCAGCAGATGAACAAGCACAGTATAAAACAATCCCTCAATTCGAAAAAGCCATTACCCAAACTAAAAAGCAAATGGAAAAAGCCGCACGTGATTTAGATTTTATTGAAGCAGCCAGGTTAAGAGATGAAATGTTTCGTTTACAAAAGGAATTGGAGAGAATAAGATCTTGATAAAAAAGTAGGGAATTATAAAATCATACTTTCTTATTAATATAATTTGCCAAGAAATGTATATTTTGATTACGAATGAGAAATATCATTATCATATTATTCGTATTTGGTTGTCAGTTTTCTTTACATGCTCAGTTTAATGTTGATAGTCTTAAGAAAGTTGTTGCCGGTGCATTTAGTGATAATAATAAAATTGATGCCGCAACAAGAATAGCTTTTACACTTGCTAATGACAATCCGGATGAAGCTATTCGTTATGGTAATATTGCAAAAGGCTTGGCAGATAAAACAAATAATGATTCTTTAAAAGCAATCATTGATTTAAGAATTGCTTTGGCTTACGATACAAAAAAAGAATATTTTATTTCTCGTTCTTTATATCATCATTCACTTGACTTAGCTATTAAGCGTAAAAATATTTCAGTACAAACTAAAGCAACCAATAATCTTGGTTTATCATATTCTCTTGAAGGCAAACTTGATAGTTCATTGTATTGGTATCAGCAATCATTGAATTTAAGCAGGCAAATCAAAGACACCAATTCTATCTTAAGGGGGATTAACAATGTTGGAACGATATATGAAATAAAAAAAGACAACAGACAAGCAATTGTTTTTTTTAAAGAAGCGCTTTCTTTATCTGAAAAAATCAATCATATTCCTTATGAATTGATTGTGTTGGAGAACTTGGTTATTTGTTATAATAATTTGAAGAAGTATGATTCATCTATTCAATTTGCTTTTAAAAAATTAGAACTTTCTGATAGCATCAATGATAAGAGAGAAATGTTGGTATCCAAAACCCGGATAGGGGAAACTTATTTGCGAATGAATGAATTAGATAAATCATTAAAATATTTTGATGAAATAGAAAAGGATATTGATGCAGCAAAAAACACAAAAACATTTCCGATCGTAATTGGTGGCAAGGGTGAAATTTTTTTATATAAAAAACAATACGACAAAGCGATTGCTTATCTCAACCGTGCTTTAGATTTAACAATTCAGGCGAATATAATTGAACAAACCAGAGACGAACATTTCTTGCTGGCAAAGGCTTACGAAGAAATGGGCAATTTTAGGTTGGCATTAGAGCAATTTAAAAAGTATAAAATTTATAACGATTCTTTATTAAATGACGAGAACATAAAAAATGTAAATGAATTAACTGCACGATACGAATCTCAACAAAAAGAACAAGAAATTTCTTTACTTAATGCTGCGAATAAATTAAAAGACGAGTCATTGAAAGCAAAGAACACAGAAATTTTTTTATATATTCTTTTAATTATTTTTGGGCTAACAGTAATTTCTATTTTATATAGTGCCAACAAAAACACACAAAAAAATTCTAAAGAATTATTAGAAAAAAATAAAATTATAACACGGACATTAAACGAAAAAGACATTTTATTGAAAGAGATTCATCACAGAGTAAAAAATAATTTACAAGTAATAAGTAGTTTGTTGAATCTTCAATCTAAAACTATTAAAGATAAAAAATCATTGGAGGCAATAAAAGAAGGAAGAGATCGCGTAAAAAATATGGCTTTAATTCATCAAAATCTTTATCAAGACGAGAACCTGACTGATGTAAACATGAAAGAATACATTGAAAAGTTAGTGGAGAATTTATTCAAATCATATAATATTGAAAAAGAGAAAATAAAATTGGTTTATAATATTGATGATGTGAAATTAGATTTAGAAATGGTAATTCCGGTTGGTTTAATCTTGAACGAATTAATTTCAAATTCTTTAAAGTATGCGTTTAATGAAAAAGAACAGGGCATTTTAAAAGTTGTGTTACAGCAAAATGAAGAAACATTGTTTTTAGAAGTTTCGGATAATGGAAGGGGAATGCCAGAAAACTGGTCAATTTACCAGGCAAATAGTTTAGGCTATCAGATTATTCAAGCCTTTGTAAATAAATTAAAGGCCGAGATATCTATTATTAATTACGGCGGAGCTTGTGTTCGCATCAACATAAAAAATCAGAACAATAATGTATAATCATGAGTGAAATAAGAATATTAGTTATTGAAGACGATCCATTAATTGCGGCCGATATTAAAAACTGTTTAAACAATATTGATTTTACTGTTTCTGCTGTAGTTTATAATTATGATGATGCTATAAAAGAATTGGAAAGAAACATTCCGGATGTTGTATTGACTGATATAAATCTTGGTGGTGAAAAAGATGGGATTGATATTGGCGAGTTAATTGATAAAAAATATCATTTGCCTTTTATTTTTTTAACATCTCATGCAGACCGCGCCACTATTGACAGAGCAAAAAAAGTTAAACCTGCTGGTTACATTGTAAAACCCTTTGATGAAAGAGATTTATTAGTGAACTTGGAAATTGCATTGTATAATTTCGCACAACAAAATATTAGTACACAACCAAAATTGTCTTTATCTGCCATAAATAAGCGTATTAATAAACCACTAAGCGAAAGAGAGTTTGAAGTATTACAATCTATTTATGAAGGAAAGACCAATCAGCAAATGGCAGAATCCTTATTTGTTTCTGTGAATACTATCAAAACACATATAGCCAATCTGTATTTAAAACTTGAAGTTTCATCGAGAACGGCTGCTTTGGTTAAAATAAGGGCTTGGTTTTAATTACCCTTTAATAACTTACCATGATATTATAATTGTTTCTTAATCAAAATCATTCTTTCGGGTGAATTGTAGGATTTTAGGTTTAATATCTTTACCATGGTTTTTCATAGGATATTGGATTTTTATAAACGGGGCTGGATTTTTATCCTGGCCCTTTTTTTATTTTAAAGGTTTTGTATATTTATAGTCTATGGTAACAATATCATTATACAACTTAAAAGGTGGAGTCGGCAAAACTGCGGCCTCTATTAACCTTGCTTATCTTGCTGCAAAAGATAATTACAGAACTTTAGTTTGGGATTTGGATCCCCAAGGATCATCGTCTTTTTATTTAGGTGCAGATCCCTCTGTTAAAAACGAATCCAAAAAATTATTCAATGGTGAAATGGATTTGATAGAGGCAGTTCAGTCAACACAATATTCCAATCTCTCTGTTATTCCTGCAGATATTTCTGCAAGACAAGCAGATGTTTTATTGAGTGAGATGAAGCAATCAAAAAGAAAATTAAGTGGATTGATTTCTTCTTTGAAAAAAGATTTTGATATAGTTATATTAGATGCACCACCGGGTATTTCTTTATTGCATGATAATATTTTTAATGCAGCAGATTGGGTATTGATGCCAAACATTCCAACAACATTATCTATTCGTTCGTTTGAAACAGTGATTAATTATTTTGAAGAAAATGATTTAGATAAAACAAAACTAAAATGTTTTTTCAGCATGGTAGATCATAGAAAAAATCTGCATCACGAAACAATGCAAGCCTTTTATAAAGACCATGTTTTTTTTAAAAATTATATTCCTTATTTAAGCGATATTGAAAAAATGGGTTTGCATCAAGCTCCTCTGGAAACCTATGCTGCCAGCAGTTTTGCTGCACAATGTTATCGTGATCTGTGGAAAGAGATCAAAAAGAATTGTATTGATTAATCATTCAATATCACTAAAAAATATTCATGGAAAAACAAACAAGTTCATGGTTTAGTCCTTCACTAAATAAAGAAATGCCAATCGTTTCTTATGGCTATTATGGATTGGCTCTTTTATTAATTCCTACTGCCGGAGCAGATTATTTAGAGTATGAAAGATTTCAAATGATTGATGCATTAGCTCCATTTATTGATGGAGGAAAAATAAAAGTATTTAGTATTGATAGCATCAACAAAGAAAGTTGGTTAAATAATGAAATGCTACCGGAACATAAAGCAATTCGCCATAATCAGTTTAATCACTATGTTTTTGAAGAAGTAATTCCTTATATCAGAAATAACAGTAGTAATGAAACATATATTTATACCTGTGGTGCAAGTTTAGGCGCATTGCATGCAATGAATTTATTTTTAAAACGACCCGATATTATTAATGGTGCTATTAGCATGAGTGGAGTGTATGATCTTACAGAATACACAAAAGGTTTTTGGGATGAACAAGTTTATTTTAATAGTCCAATACATTACATTCCTAATTTAAATGATCAATGGTATTTAGATAAAATAAAAGCAAGTCATCATATTCATATTTATACCGGCAGCGGTTCTTTTGAAGATCCCGAAGCCAATAAAAGATTTTCTCAAGTACTTTGGGATAAAGGAATTTGGCATGATTTAGATATTTGGGGTGCCGATGTAACGCACGATTGGCCAACATGGCGTGCTATGTTACCTTATATACTTGAAACAAAGTTTTAATCTCTTCTCAATAATTTGCAAAAAAGCGTTAATTAATGTATGTGTAGCATTGCATTCTGATGATTAGGATTTAATATTACAATTCAATTAAAACGGTTGGGAAAAAAATTTTACTTTTTTATTATCTTGTTGATTGTTAGTGATACGTTACTATTTAGTCAAGAAAGAAAATATTCATACATCACTATTAGTGGAACTGTTTATGATATTTCTGCAAGAAGGCCATTAGAAGCAGTTGCAGTATTAAGTTCATCCGGGAGAGGAACACTTACCGATTCATCCGGCAGATATATTTTAACGGTTCGTTCAACCGATTCTATTTGGTTTGCACTGTTAAATAAAACCACTGTTAAATACCCGATTGATACCATCAGCAATGTTGAATCTTTTAATGTAATGATTCATGTAAAAGCAACCGATCTTCCTGATGTAACTGTTCGCAATCATAGTTATAGATTAGATTCTTTACAAAACAGAAGAGACAATGCAAAGTATTTTGAGTTTAGAAAACCGGGGATAAGATTAAGTAATAATCCGGGGTTTAATCCTGGTGGCGTAACAGTTGGATTTGATTTGGATGAATTGATTAATATGTTTCGGTTTAAGCGTAACAGAAGTTTGGAAGCCCTACAAAAACGGTTGATTCAACAAGAACAAGATAAATATATAGATCATCGGTTTAGTAAACTGTTTGTAAAAAAGATTACAAAACTTCAATCACCCGAATTAGATACATTTATGTTGTATTACCGACCTTCTTATGATGTTATGTTACGATTGAATGATTTAGAGTTTGGATATTATATTGAAAGATTGTTCGATCAATATAAATTTATGAAATTGTATCCAAAAGGAAATCTTAGAAAAAAAGATCAGTAAAACTATTTCAATGATTACAATCTTCTTTATGAGCATGATTGTGTAATCTGCAGTAACGATAATTATAAAAGTGTGCAGTGATTATTAATGTAACTGCCGGAAATAAAAATACAATATGCCATTGCAACCATATTTGTTTGGCTAATAAAAAAAGTATTCCAATTGAAAATAGAATGAATGGCTTCCAATTATGATGATGTTTTTTCCAGCCATGATATAGTGCATTGGAACCAATTAAAAAAGCCAGCAATATCATTCCATACTCAAACAAAATATTGTGAATGATTTCTATTCCGAATAATGGCAAACTGGTTATTAGTAATGGCAATATTGCACAATGGATTGCACAAGCAATTGAAGTTGCAACGCCTAAAGCATCCCAATTTATTTTTAATTTGAACATATTGCAAAGATAACCGTTTGCAACGCCGTTGCAAATAAATTCAATCTTTTTTATTCCGATAAAACACAAACACTTTACATCTACTAACTTCGCGTACAAATTATTTTATGAATAAAAAATTTTTGGCCTACGCTTTATTTTTTGTGGGATTAGTAATTGTGTTTTTGGTTTTTGTTTTTAAAGGAACAGATATTTTAAGTAAAAGCACTTTGCCGCAGCGAGGTGTTGTACAAAATTTTTCTTTTACTAATCAAAACGGCGCTCCATTTAATAATGCCGATATGATTGGAAAAGTTTGTGTAGTCAATTATTTTTTTACAAACTGTAAAGGCATTTGTCCAAGAATGAATAGTAATATGAAAATTATTTATGAAGCATTTAAAGAGGAACCTGATTTTTTAATCTTGTCTCATTCATGTGATCCGGATAGAGATTCTGTTCCTCAAATGAAACATTATGCCGATTCCTTGAATGTTGATTATACAAAATGGGTTTTCTTAACGGGAAGAAAAGATAGTTTATATAAAATGGCAAGATTCAGTTATGGCATTGATGATCCAAAGAATGCAGTGAATGATATTAAAGATGATTTTTTACATACACAATTCTTTGCTTTGGTTGATAAAAATGGAAATATTCGTGGCGGTGTATATGATGGCTTAAAAAATGAAGAATTAGAAAAATTAAAAACCGACATAAAAAGTCTGTTGAAAGAAAAAAGAACAACTTTATAAATTGGATTTTTAATAAACTTTAAAAAGAGTTGATAATGAAAAGTGAAATCGAAGATATTTTAAAACGAAGTCAGCTAAGTGTTACTGACAGTAGAAAAAAAATTTTAGAACTGTTTCAAAAAACAAATGCCGCGTTAGCTCATGCTGATATTGAAAAAAAGACGGGCGAACATTTTGATCGTGTAACTATATATCGAACATTGCAGACTTTTTTAGAAAAAGGAATTATTCATTCTATTCCAACAGCAGATAATTCTGTTTTGTATGCTTTGTGTAAAGATGAATGTGCCGAAGGTCATCATCATGATGATCATGTACATTTTATTTGCGATGAATGCGGCACTACTTATTGTTTGGAAAATAGCACTATTCCGGAAGTTAAGTTGCCAAAAGGGTTCATTCAAAAACGTGCCGATGTTGTGGTAAGCGGTATTTGCGAAAAATGCAATTGATAATAATAATACATTTATAGTCTCAACCTTATTTCATGATATTAGTTACCGGAGCTTCTGGTTTAGTTGGTTCAAATTTAGTTAAAGAATTAGTTAAACAGGGAGAACATGTAAAAGCCTTGTATCGTAATGCGATACCTTTTCAATTAGAAGGAGTTGATTGGGTTAAAGGAGATATTCTTGATATTATTTCATTAGAACAAGCATTCGAAGGTGTTACTAAAGTTTATCATTGCGCAGCAATTGTTTCATTCAATCCCAAAAGAAAAAAATCTTTGTATCAAACAAATGTTGAAGGAACAACGAACGTGGTGAATGTTTGTTTAAGTAGTAAAGTAGAAAAATTATTATTTGTAAGTTCTGTTGCTGCTTTGGGCAAATCAAAAGAAAGTAATAAAATAAATGAAAGAACAAATTGGAGCGAAGACACCAGCGAAAGTGAATATGGTAAAACTAAATTTCTTGCTGAAATGGAAGTGTGGCGAGGCATTGGCGAAGGATTAAAAGCTGTAATTGTTAATCCGGTAATTATTTTAGGAGCCGGTGATTGGGAAAATGGTTCTTCAAAATTTTTTAAAACAGCGTATGATGAATTTCCTTGGTACACCAATGGTGTAGGTGGTTTTGTTGATGTATTAGATGTTGTTGATGTGATGATTAAATTAATGAATGGAACTATTAATGAACAACGTTTTATTTTATGCGCTGCAAATGTTTCTTATAAAGAAATATTTGATGAAATAGCATTGAGCTTTAATAAAAAATTGCCAACCAAAAAAGTTACTCCATTTTTAGCTTCAATCGTTTGGCGATTAGAAGCTGTTAAAGGGATGATAACAGGTAAAGACCCTTTGCTTACAAAAGAAACAGCAAAAACAGCACAAGAAATTGTTGATTTTGATAATAGCAAAATCAATACTTACTTATTGAATTTTGAATACAGACCAATTAAAGAATCTATTAAAAGAATTTGTGAAGAATTAAAAGTAAAATACAATTTATGATTCCATCACTTTCTTCCACAATTCAGGAATCCGTTTAATCCAAACAAACTCTCTTCTTTTTTGTCCAACATCAATTGCAGGCGTCCCCATATATATTTTATTTCCTTCAATATTATTTGTAATCCCCGCTTGCCCCATTACAACAGCGCCGGCACCAATAGTAATTGTTTTATTCACACCAACTTGCCCCCAAAGTGTAACGCCATCTTCAACAATGGTTGCACCGGCAATACCAACTTGCGAAGCAAGCAAACAATTCTTTCCAATTTCAACATCATGTCCTAATTGAATTAAATTATCCAAAATACTTCCTTTTCCAATTTTTGTTGATGATGTAACGCCACGATCAATAGTACAATTACAGCCAATCTCCACATTATCTTCAATAATTACATTACCGCAACTTTTCATTTTTTTAAACCAGACTTGGCGATTTTTTTTAGTATTATAATAGAATGCATCGCCACCAATTACAGTTCCGGATTGTATTACAACGTTGTTACCGATAATGCAATGATCTAAAATAGTTACGTTAGGATGAATGATAGAATTTTCGCCGATGATTACATGATTGCCAATAAAACTATTAGGCATGATAACAGTTCCTTTACCAATGATTGCAGTATCGCTGATTAATTTTGTTGATGGTGTAAATGGTCTGAAATGATTTACAATTTTTAAATAAGCTTCGAAAGGTTCTTCGGTATATAATAATGTTTTTCCTTCGGGGATTGCAACATCTTTATTATTAATGATGATGAACGATGCTTTGCTTTGCAAACAAGTATCATAATATTTTGGATGATCTACAAACACTAAATCTCCTTCATCAACTTTATGTATTTCATTAATTCCTTTCGCAAAGGAATTCTTGTTACCTAATAATTCTGCATCAATCAATTCAGCAATCCATTGTGCAGCAACAGGAGAAGGAAATTGCATAATTCATGTTTTAATGTTCTCAAAGGTAATAAGTGCAATAATGATGAAAGTTTTTTTTACGAACCAATTTCATTCAAATGATGACAATGTAAAGATGAATTGTAAAGATGAAAGCAAACTAAAACATAAAATATAATTATTTCAATCTTAATGAAATGCTTTGTTCATCAATGTTTCATGAGATCAATTTTTTTATTCAATGATGAAATACTTGTAATAAAAAAATTAAAATCAATTTTAAACAGTTAAAGAATTGTTTGGCAATTCACATTTACATTCAAAATGTTAATAAAATTCTTTCAATTTTTTTTTGTATTGGATAAAACTATTTATAATATTGTGTAGGGAAATTTATTTCCCGGTACTTACTAACCCATCCATATACAAAGTTCCGCTTCTGCGGAACTTTTTTATTTTGCAATATGTTTCAATATTTTATTGTTTATAAACCTTATCAAGTGCTCTCGCAATTTTCTGCTGAAGAAAATAAGCAAACATTAAAAAATTATTTTGATGTTGCTAAAAATGTTTATCCTGTTGGAAGATTAGATTATGATAGTGAAGGTTTATTAATATTAACAAATGATACTTCACTTAATCATCGTTTATTACATCCTTCATTTTTGCATGAAAGAGAATATTATGTGCAAGTGGATGGAAACATTACGCAGCGTGCATTGCAGCAAATACAAAATGGAGTTGATATTAATATTGATGGAAAAAATTATCATACAAAAAAATGTATTGCCAATTTATTTGAAACTGAACCCAATATTCCTTTGCGCAATCCGCCAATAAGATTTAGAAAAGAAATTCCTGCGCCATGGATTCAATTAATTTTAACAGAAGGCAAAAACAGACAGGTAAGAAAGATGACAGCCAAAGTTGGATTTCCAACATTAAGATTGATTCGTTATCGCATTGAAAAAATACAATTAGCTAATTTACTACCCGGTGAAATGATTGAATTATCTAAACAAACTATTTATCAAAAATTATTCAATGAATAGCGTAAGCGTTTAGCATATGTTTACTTTCAATAATCATTTTCCAAAACTTATCTTTGCACAAAATCGTACATCTTACATCGTAAATCGTATTTTGAAATGAGTCAACATTTAAGTGAGCAAGAAATTATTCGTCGAGATAAATTAAAAAAATTACAAGAAGCCGGTATCAATGCTTTCCCCGCAGCATTGTATCCGGTAACACATTATTCTGCCGATATTAAATCACAATTTTCTGAAGAAACAAAAGATGCATTTGCAAATGTTTGTGTTGCCGGAAGAATTATGAGCATCAACGATAAAGGCAAAGTATTTTTTATAAAAATTCAGGATAGCAAAGGGATTATTCAATTATATGTAAAGCGCGATGAGATTTGTCCTGAAGAAGATAAAAGTTTTTGGGATAATGTTGTTAAACATGGTTTGGATTTGGGAGACATTATTGGTGTAACCGGTTTTATATTTATTACTAAAACCGGCGAAACATCGGTTCATACGCAAACATTAACTTTATTAACCAAAAGTTTAAAGCCATTACCAATTGTTAAACGCGATGAAGAAGGGCATGTGTTTGATGAAGTGACCGATCCCGAATTTCGTTATCGTCAGCGTTATGCCGATTTAATTATTAATCCTTCAGTAAAAGAAACGTTTGTTAAACGAACTAAATTAGTAAACACTATTCGCGAATTTTTAAATGAACGCGGCGCATTGGAAGTTGATACGCCTGTTTTGCAAACCATTCCCGGAGGCGCAGCAGCAAGGCCTTTTATCACACATCACAATGCATTGGATGTACCGTTTTATTTAAGAATTGCAAATGAGTTGTATTTGAAAAGATTAATTGTTGGTGGTTTTGATTGGGTATATGAGTTCAGCAGAAATTTTAGAAATGAAGGAATGGACAGAACACATAATCCTGAATTTACAATTCTTGAATGGTACACTG
>CAILAF010000144.1 GCA_903832075.1 uncultured Chitinophagaceae bacterium | reverse complement strand
GTTGAAGTGTTATATGGCTTAGCTAATTTGGATACCGTATATTATCAATTGATTGATGAATTTAAATTAGTTGATTATTATGAATCGAAAGGAGAGAATGATTTTATTAAAAAGAAACATACAGTAAAATCTTTAAAAGAAGATATACAAATTCAAAAAAATGAATTCAACCAACTAAAGATTGTTGTGTGGAATAAAGAAAAAGAAGTAGCTGCGCAAATTGCCAATGCAACAATTGATATCATTCAGCAATTAGAACAAACCACCTGGAAGAAGGTATATCAAACAGAAATAGATAAGACCAATCAAACTTTATTTGATTTGGAAAAGCAATTCAAAATATTATCAGACAGTATAAAAACGTCTTATAATAATAGCTTTTCCAGCCCAACACTTGGACATCAACCTGATTATATTGATCTTCTTTCAGTTAAAAAGGAAAATATTTTAGAACAAATTAAGCAATACACAAAGTCGGTAAACGAATTACAATTGGCAATTGCAACTACACCGCCAACTTTGTATGTTCTTGAAAAAGCCCGGCCGGCGGCTATTGCAGAGCGTCCTGCAAAAATTGAAATATTGATTGCTGCGTTTTTTATCAGTTTAATTTTTGGAATAATCGCAACACTTATTTACGGAAGAAAACAAATTGCGTAATGTTTTCTTTGAACTATTATAGAAATCAATTTTTAATTGCCTCATTTTTATTTATTGTATTCTTGGTTGTTGCAATCATTAATAATAATTTCTTTTGGGTAAGTGTTCCATTTATTTTTATTTTATTTCCAATCATCTTTCAATACACCGTTTCTTATACCGAACAATTATTTTGGTTGATAATATTTTTTTTACCGTTATCAACCGAATTGAATGCTACAGATTCTTTAGGTTTAGATTTTCCTGACGAACCTTTATTAATGATACTTACCGGTTGCGCCATTCTTAAATTTATTTATCAACCATCATTATTTCAAAAACATCTTTTAAAAAGCAGTTTGTTTTTTATTGTTGTTATACATTTTTGCTGGATTATTGTTTGTTGTTTTTTTTCAGTTAATCTAATCCTTTCTATAAAATTTTTATTGGCAAAAATTTGGTATATCATTCCGTTTGTTGTGTTGCCACAATTATTGATGAATTCAATCAGCAAACTAAAAATATTTGCTTTGTGTCTGTTAATTCCAATGTTATTGGTTGTTGTTCAGGCATTGATTCGTCATTCATTTTTAAATTTTTCATTTGAAGGAATCAAAGAAGTGTTGGATCCTTTTTTTCGCAATCATGTTAACTATTCTGCCATGTTAATTTGTTTGCTTGCCATTGGTGTTTGTGTTAAAAAATTAATACCAAAAAACAATACTTCTTATAAATGGATTATAATTGGATTAGTTATTGGGATAATTGGATTGATTCTATCCTATTCACGTGGAGCTTGGCTTGCATTGATTGTTGGAATTATTACTTCATTCTTAATTCAAAAAAAATTATTGACTAAAACTTTATTGATTATTGGAATAATTGGAACAATTTCTTTTTCATTTTTATTGTACAATAAAAATTATTTACGCTTTGTGCCTGATTTTAATAGTACCATTTTTCATACAGATTTTAGTGAGCATTTGCAAGCTACTGTTAATTTAAAAGATGTTTCTAATGCTGAACGTTTTTATCGTTGGGTAGCTGCTAAGAATATGATTACTTCAAAACCATTATTTGGTTTTGGTCCGAATAATTTTTATAACAGTTATAAACCATATTCAGAAAATATTTTCAAAACATGGGTAAGTAAAAACGGCGATCATTCAACTGTTCATAATTATTTTTTATTAACTGCATTGGAGCAGGGAGTTATCGGAGCAATCATTTTTATTATTTTATTCGTGAGTTTATTGTGGTATGCTCAAAAATTATATCATCAATTACAAAATGAATTTTACAGAACCATTGCTTTAACAACCGGTGTTGTTGTTGCTATGATTGGAGTTGTAAATATGTTAAGCGATTTAATTGAAACAGATAAAATCGGTAGTTTGTTTTGGTTATGTGTTGGAATGATTTTATTGTTACAGGAAAAATTAAAACAAGAAAAAGAAAGTATTGCTTGATCTTATTTTACTTTTCTTTCTTTCCATTGGTAAGTTCCAAATTTGCCCAACCAGCCTGCGAAGACTGTATAAGCAATATGTATCAATTGCAATGATGCATGCCACCATTTTAATTTTATAGAAAAGAATTTTGCAACAGGTAAAGCAAAACTTAATTCAACCAAAGTTTTTAATAATAAAAAAATTAGCCAATAAAATATTGCCTGAATATTAGTAAAAACAAAAAACGGAAGAATGAAAAGAAGCAAATTAAAAATATATACCAACAACAAAACCCAAAAAATACTTTTGTCGTTATACTTATCTGCTTTACTGGCCCAACGAATACGCTGATTAAAAAAGCTTTTCCAATCATGCATTGGTTGCGTTGATACAATTGCATTTTTTGCAAACAAAGCATCAATCTGTTTCGGATATTTTTCTTTTATCTTATTCATCAATAACATATCATCGCCGCTGGCAATGTTATCAATATTTTCAAAGCCATTTACTTCGTAAAATATGTTTTTTTTATAAACAAGATTAGCGCCATTACACATACTATGAAAGCCAGCAGATACTGATGCAGCCGTAATTCCCTGCAATACCATAAAATCAAGATTTTGAAATGCAGATAAAATAGTTCCGGTATCAATCATTTTAACCGGGGCAGCAACAAATACAGAATTATGTTGTTGAATAAATGCCGCAAATAATAATAACCATTGATCAGTCACTAAACAATCGGCATCAGTTGTAACTATCCAATCATTATTTGATTGTTGAATAGCAACTTCAATCGCTTTTTTCTTGTACGAGTTAATTTTTGTTTCATTCAATTCATTAGCGAGAATAATTAATTTAAGATTTGAATGAATAGGTTGCAATTCTTTTACACGATTACTGGTATTATCACTTGAATGATCATCAACAACAATCACTTCATATAAATGTACCGGATAATTTTGTTGAAAAATGGATTGTAAACATGCTACAATATTTTTTTCTTCATTGCGCGCCGGAATAATAACTGAAAATTTTATTTGTGGTTGAAAATTTTGTGGCAGCGCAAATTCTGTTAATTGCAAAAACCATCTTCTGTATAAAAAAATAATTATCGCATAGGGAATAAATGCGAGTAGTGTTAGCCATAAAAAAATGTTCAGCCACATGAAGCAAAGAAACAATTTAGCTTTCAAATAATGCAGCTATTTCTTTGGCATATTTTTCTTTTAGTAGTTGATGACCGGCTGTTATCTCTTTCACTTCAACAAAATTTTCAATTCCTTTTTTAAATATTACCCCTCTTTTAGTGACGATAACTTTATCAAATTTTCCGAATAAAATTTTTACCGAAATCTTTTTTTGAGTAATGATTGATTTAAGCAATGCCTTATTGAGATTGAATTTGCGCATGGTTGTCCAGCGCTCATATAAAATCCATCGCGACGATGCCTCATCTAAATAATAGTGCACAAAATTCGCGATGCTTTTATTAAATGCATTTATTTTAACAGCCAGTTTTATCATTTTGAGAAGAAATCCGGGATGCTTCATTACATACTTAAATATGCGATTGCCAACTAAAGTTTGTGTTGATATGGAATGCCAAATATTATTGTGCAGCCCATCTGGAGCAATTAATATTAGCTTTTTAATTTTATCGGGAATGGTTTGCAATAGCTTCAATGAAACTCTTCCGCCCATGCTATATCCTAATAAATTTATTTGTTGATTGCTTGAATGATTTAAGATTGTTATGATTTGTAAAAGGTCCTCAACATTAAAAAGTAATCCTTCATTCCATTTTGTTTTGCCGTGAAATGGAAAATCAATGGCAATGATTGTAAAGTTTTTTCCAATTACATCATCCAAGAAAATAAATGAATCGGCATTTTCTCCGTAGCCGTGAAAAGCAAATAAAACTTCATCACCACTTCCAAAACGATTATAATGGATCACTGATTGTTTGTAATTGATGAAGCTGCTTTTCATTCTAACAAAAAATTAATTGCCAAAAATCTTGGTGGTTTGGTAAAGATACACCAATTTTGAATTTAGTTGCATAACTAACTATATGCCAAACAACCATTTTAAAAGAGGAGAACTGTACAGCGTTATTAACGCAATGGCTGCAACAGCTATTGCAAGAAGGCTGCAGAAAAATTTTAGGAATGCCGGATTGGATATTACCATTGAACAATGGAGTATACTATATCATTTGTGGAAGGAAGATAGTTTAAGTCAGCAGGAATTATGTGAAAGAACATATAGAGATAAACCAAGTATTACCAGATTAATTGACAATTTGGAAAAACTAAAATTAGTTAAACGCATTTCACATAAACAGGATAGAAGAAAAAATTTAGTATGTCTGGCCGAAGGAGCAAAACATTTACAGCAAATAACAATTGATTTGGCTAATCAAACAATGGATGAAGCATTGGTCGGAGTTACAAAAGATGAAATTGAAATTGTAAAAAGAGTTTTACAAAGAGTATATGATAATTTAAAATAAAAAATTAATCAATAAAATTTACAACAAATAAAATCACTTGCCATGAGCACAGCAACACAAAATACCAATTCGTTAAAAGGCGGCGAATGGTTAATTAAAGAAAGCAATCCTTTCGAAACTTTTATTCCGGAGGATTTTGATGAAGAACAAAAAATGGTAATGGAAATGTGCCAACAGTTTTTAGATGCAGAAGTTCTTCCTGTACTTGATAGAGTTGATAAATTAGAACCCGGATTAATGCCATCATTGGTTCAAAAAGCCGGCGAGCAAGGATTGCTCTCAACTTCAATTCCGGAAGAATATGGTGGATTAGGAAAAGATTTTGTTACAGCAAATATTGTAAGTGAAGGATTAGGCGGTGGTCATTCTTTTTCTGTTGCAGTTTCAGCACATACCGGCATTGGTACTTTACCGATTTTATATTTTGGTACTGATGCACAAAAACAAAAATATATTCCAAAATTAGCATCAGGAGAATGGAAAGGTGCTTATGGATTAACCGAACCCAATAGCGGAAGTGATGCATTAGGCGCAAAGTCAACAGCCAAGTTAAGTGATGATGGAAAATATTATTTATTGAATGGACAAAAATGTTGGATTACCAATGGTGGCTTTGCAGATGTATATACTGTGTTTGCAAAAATTGATGGAGATAAATTTACTGCATTTATCCTTGAAAGAGGATTTGAAGGATTTACACAAGGACCCGAAGAACATAAAATGGGAATTAAAGGATCATCCACTGTTCAATTATATTTTCAGGATTGCAAAGTACCAGTTGAAAATGTATTAGGCGAAATTGGGAAGGGTCATATCATCGCGTTTAACATTTTAAATATTGGTCGTTTAAAATTATGCGCTGCTGTTTTAGGAGGAAGTAAACGAGCAACAACAACAGCTGTTAAATATGCTGCAACTCGTGAACAATTTAAAATGCCTATCGCAAAGTTTGGTGCCATCAAACATAAATTAGCTGAAATGGCTATTCGCAGTTGGGTTTGTGAAAGCGCTTTATATCGCGCAGCAAAATGGATTGATGAGAAAGAAGAAGAATTATTAAAAAGTGGCGATTCATTTGCAAAAGCACTATTAGGAGGTGCAGAAGAATTTGCTATTGAATGTGCGATGTTAAAAGTTTTCGGAAGTGAAGTATTGGATTTTGTTGTTGATGAAGGTGTACAAATACATGGCGGCAATGGTTTCAGCGACGAGTATGTTATAAGCAAAGCTTATCGGGATTCACGTATCAACAGAATTTATGAAGGAACCAATGAGATCAATCGCTTATTGACAGTAGATATGATTTTAAAACGTGCAATGAAAGGCAAGTTAGATTTAATGACTCCTGCAATGGCAGTTAGTAAAGAATTAATGAGTATTCCTGATTTTAATAATGATGATGAATCAGCATTTGCAAAAGAAAAAAAATATATCATCAATTTTAAAAAAGCAATATTAATGACTGCTGGTGCTGCAGTTCAAAAATTAATGATGCAATTAGATAAAGAACAAGAAATACTAATGAACATTGCAGATATGGCAATTGAAACTTATCATGCTGAAAGTGCTTTATTGCGTGTAATGAAATTGGTAGACAAACAAGGCGAGGCCGCGACATCTTTACAAATTGATATTATGCGAACTTATTTGTATGATGCGGCAGACAGAATTAATAAGGCGGGTAAAGATGCTTTGAACAGTTTTGCAGATGGTGATGAATTAAGAATGATGCATATTGGGTTAAAACGTTTTACTAAAGTTGATCCTTTTAATACAAGAGATTCCAGAAGAAGAATTTGTGCTAAGATGCTTGAAATAAATGCTTATCCTTTTTAAAAAATAAATTGGGAAATCCATTAGCCTCGAAATTTTCGAGGCTTTTTTTTGCAATATTTTTAATGTTTGTAACAGGATTAATACAAATGAAAGCTGTTATCTTTAATAAAATTTGAAACAATGCCTTCGGGAAAAAAAGGAACATCCGGATTTAGAAGAGAATTTATGTTCATCAAGTCTGAGTACAAATTGATTCGCATTAATTTAGAAGACATTTTGTTTTTATCGGGGTTGAGAGATTACACGCAGATATATTTAAAAGGCAAATCATCTCCATTAACAACATTGCAAAATCTCAAAGAGTTTGAGACAAAACTTTCCGAAGAAGATTTTATAAGGGTACACCGATCTTATATTATTTCATTAAGTAAAGTAGATACAATTAGTAGAAATGAGATTAATATTGGTACACATACTATTCCGATAGGGAATGCATTTAAGCATTCTTTGGATGCTGCTATAATAAAAAACTCTTAGCAATTGCTAAGAGTTTTTTATTTGAAGTTTATCTTTTTATATGACAACTATCTAAATCCTTAATATTTATCATTGGAATTTTTCCTTTCTTTAATTTTTCCAAAGCCACATTTCCAATTATTGATGCATCTTCTTTTGTTTCAAAACTTTTTTTTCCTTCTATTGCCGGAATATTTTCTTGATGAATATAAATGCTGTCGTTGGCATAAATTTCATAACCCCATCCAGAAGAAGTTTGAAAAGTTTTCATTTCAAGATATACTTTTCCGGGATTTTTCTCTTTTCTGATGAATTTTGTATAAATAAAAATCATCAGTGAGAACAAAAAGAAAAAATATATCCAATTTTTTTTAATCGTTTGCATTATATGCATCATCTGGTTTCCATTCGTCAAAGTCGTCTAATTGAAGAGTACTGCTTTTTCCTGTTCCAACAAACCCTCTACCTAAAACCGTAAAAGCGACAGCACCTGCTCTTCCTGAACGTTCATATGGAGTTTTTTCGATCCACAAATCAGTAGCAAAATCATATTCCCATGTTTTCAAAGTATAACTACCATTTTGTCCTACTGCAATATATGCCTTAGGAACACTTTTGCTATTATTCATTACAAATGCAACAGCATGATCTCTAACAATTGTAGTATATAAATCATCATAAGTATCGCTGCTTGTATTAGCAATATCTCTTAATTGAGTCCATGTTTTTGTAGCACCATCAAAGACCCAAAAATCTTGAACTTCTACATTATTATTAATGCCCGTACATATATAAGCTTTATTGTTATAGACAAAAGCAACAGCGCCTGATCTTTTCTGACCACCTAAACTTGGTCTTTGAACCCATGTATCTGTGGCAGGAGTATATTCCCATAAATCTTTATCATAGTTACCATCAAATCCAGTAGTAACGTAACCTAAGTGGCTTACACTAAAACCCACTGCATCATATCTTGCAGTACCAGCAAAATTGGCCTTTTGAGTCCACTTATTAAGTGTAACAGAATATTGCCAAGTATCATTTAGGCGATTATATCCATCATATCCGGTACTAATATAACCAAGTGAGTCAATTGCAAAACCAACAGCCGAACTTCTTCCATATAAGCCATTTGGCTGAATAGTACCGATTGCAGGTAAACTTGCTTTTTGGGTCCAATAGTTGGCATTAGCATCATAAACCCAGAAATCGTTTAACCTATTTGTCCCATCGTAACCGGTGCCTATATATGCATAATTACCAATTACAAAAG
>CAILAF010000143.1 GCA_903832075.1 uncultured Chitinophagaceae bacterium | reverse complement strand
GCACGTAACGTAGAAATATTAAAGCAATTACAATACTCACCAATGAGTGTTGAAAAACAAGTTGCCATTATTTATTTAGGTACGCAAGGATTATTACGTGAGGTCGCTGTTAAAAATGTAAAAGCATTTGAAATACATTTTTTGACAGAGATGGAAAATAAATTACCGGATGTATTAGCAGAATTCAAGAAAGGAAATTTACCTGAAGATGGAGTTAAGAAAATGGTTGATTTGGCAAAAGGATTATTTCCTCAGTATAAATAAAATATTCATTTATATCTCAGCAGCCTCGAATTTTTCGAGGCTGTTTTCGTTTTATTAAATCATATCTAAAAAATAATTTGGTTTATATTATAAACTAATCTACATTTGTTTTTTCAATTTTGAAAGTATATGAACAAATCGATTATAAGTGTGTTGGTATTGATTACAATGATAAGCCATTCTTATTCGCAAATAAGAATCAGTGGAATTACGAAAGACACAAAAGGGCATATTCTCGGAGGAACATCCATTACTTTAAAAGGAACTTATGATGGCGCAGTAAGTGATTCAACAGGAAAATTTTCTTTTAAAACTTTTGAGAAAGGTGATTTTACAATTGAAGCAAAAAATTTGGGATACAAAACTGTTGAACAAAAAGTTAGTTTATCTAAAGACGCTATCACTATTAATTTTTCTTTGAAAGAAGAAGTAAATGAATTAACTGCTGTTTCTGTTACTGCAGGAAGTTTTGAAGCAAGTGACAGAAAAAGGGCAGCTACAGTTTTGAGTTCTTTAGATATTGTAACAACTGCCAATGCCAATGCTGATATTACTTCTGCAATAAAAACTTTACCCGGCGCACAGCAAGTTGGAGAGCAAGAAGGTTTATTTGTTCGCGGTGGTGCAGGGTATGAAACCAAACAATTTATTGACGGTACTGTTGTAAACAATCCTTATTACACAAGTGTGCAGGACATTGCACAGCGCGGAAGATTTTCTCCTTTCTTATTTAAAGGAACTGTCTTTACAACTGGCGGTTACTCTGCTTTATACGGAGAAGCATTATCTGCAGCATTAATTTTAGAATCAATTGATTTGCCAGATCAATCACAAGCAACTGCATCTTTATCACCATTATTTGTTGGGGCAGGTTTACAGGAATTATCAAAAGATAAAAAATCATCTTGGGGAATTAATTACGGTTATACTAATGTGGCTTTATATTTCCAAGTGGTAAAACAAACACCAGATTATTTTAAAATGCCTGAGTTTCATAATGCCGATGCAAATTTTCGCATCAAAACAAAACATGGCGGCATGATAAAATATTATACCACTTTTTCGCATAATGATTTAGGATTAAGAAGACCCAATATTGATAGCAGTAATTATAAAAATGCTTTTGGTCTTCAAAATAATAACTGGTATAATAATTTAAGTTGGAGAGAAAATTTAGGGAATGGATGGAAAATGAATCTGGGAGCGAGTTTCAGCACGAATGGTGATGTTATTGGTCAGCAAATACAAAATCAATTCAATCAACCAACATATACAGGTGCTATTTATATTGATAGTTTGAATTTTAATTTAAATAGTCGCCAAGATCTTTCACAAATAAAAGCAGTGTTCGAAAAAAGAATATCAGGCATCAGTACTTTTAGATTTGGTGGCGAATATTTTTATAGTGTTGTAACAGCTAAGTACAATACATTTTTTAATTACAATACTCGTTTGATTGATAATTTAACTTCTGCATTTGGAGAAGCGGATTTATATATCACCAATGGGTTGGCTGCAAAAATTGGTGGACGTTTCGAACAATCATCTTTAATTAATAAAACAAATTTTGCTCCGCGTATTTCATTAGCATATCGAACAGGAAAAGATGCACAAATGAGTATGGCTTATGGTGTGTTTTATCAAAAGCCCGAAAACTCACAATTATATTATACAACCAATTTAGGTTTTACAAAAGCAACACATTATATCATCAATTATCAAAAGATGAATAAAGATTATATTTTTCGTGTAGAAGCTTTTTATAAAAAATATGAAGACCTAGTAAAAACATATCCTAGCATAAATAACAGCGGCAGCGGTTATGCGCAAGGTGTTGAATTATTTTGGAGAGATAAAAAATCAATTAAAGGATTGGATTATTGGATCAGTTATTCTTATCTCGATACTAAACGTGATTATTTATATTATCCGCAACAATTGCAACCCAATTTTGCAGCCAATCATACAGCAAGTGTTGTTGCAAAGAAATTTATTACAGATTGGAAATTTGGATTTAATTTTTCTTATACCTATGCAACGGGTCGTCCATATTATTTTATGTTGCCTAACAGCACACAAACAAAATATGTAATCAAAGATCAAGGCACAACAGTTCCTTATAATAATATGAGTTTAAGTTTTGAATACTTGCCTAATCTTGGAAATAAAAATGCAAAAACATTTTTGGTATTATTTGCAAGTGTTACCAATGTGTTGAACTATAATGTGGTTTATGGATATAATTATTCGCATGATGGTTCAATCAAACAAGCCATCACACCGCCTGCTAATCAATTTTATTTTATTGGATGTTTTTTAAGTTGGGGTGTTGATAGAAGTCAGGATGCAATTAATAATAATTTATAATTAAAGATAAAATCAAACAAAATCAATAAAACTAAACAATCATGAAAAAGTTATTACTTATTGTTACAACATTCATTTCAGCAGTTGCATTTTCACAAAGTGAAGTCTACACAAAAAAGATGCAGCAAACCCTGCAATTATTAGATTCAGCAAAAACAGTTCAAAGCTTACAAGAAGTTTCTGCAACTTTTGAAAGAATTGGTGATGCAGAAAAAACACAATGGTTGCCGTATTATCATGCAGCTTTATGTCAAACTAATATTGG
>CAILAF010000142.1 GCA_903832075.1 uncultured Chitinophagaceae bacterium | reverse complement strand
TGATAATTTTTTCCAATGCAATGATTTGTTTTCTTTCATCCCCATTATTTTTTTGAAAGAGTTACATTTACACTTTGATGATTTAAAAATAATCCTATTTGCTGAAAGAAATTATTATAGCAATACAAGCTTACGGACAAGCACATCAATTCATAAAAAAACATTCTTTATGGAGATGGATTTTAATTCCGGGTATTTTGTACGCATTGTTGTTTATGTTCAGTATGTATTATTTCAGCCATACTGCTAATGCTTTTTTTGAATGGGTAAACAATCATTTCATCGAAGGTTCATTGCATACATTAAAGGATAGTTTTCTTGGTTTCCTAATTACATTCGCAACAGTAATGGTTTGGATAATGATCATGCTATTTTATTTTTCTCTCTTCAAATATTTTTTTCTTATTGCAGGTTCTCCATTGTTCGCTTATTTAAGTGAAAAAACAGGAGCCATTATAGATGGGAAAGATTTACCGTTTAGTTTATCGGAATTAACAACAAGTATTTTTCGCGGAATTCAAATTGCATTTCGCAATTCATTATGGCAAACAGTTTATACCATTTCAATTTTATTGTTGAGTTTAATTCCTGTTATTGGATGGGTTGCACCAATGATCGCCATTTTTGTTGAATGCTTTTATTATGGTTTTTCGATGATGGATTATAGTATGCAACGCCATAATAAATCTTCTGCTGAAAGTATTATTTACATCAGTAATCATAAAGGATTGGCTGTTGGGAATGGAATGATATTTTATTTAATGCATTTAGTTCCTTTTATTGGATGGGTATTGGCTCCCGCTTATGCAATTATTGCAGCAACATTAAGTTTAAATCCAAAAAAAAATAATTCTGCTACTGTTAATCTTTAGAAGAATATGAATAATCCTGGAAAAGTTTATTTGATACCAACTGTATTACACGAAGAAAATATTGAAGTGCTTCCAACATATATTTTGGAAGCAATAAAAGATTGTGCTGTTTTTTTTACTGAGAATGAAAAAACAACAAGAAGGTATTTTAAAAAATTGTGGAAAGCATGTTTACCCGGACAAGATATTGTAATTGATGATTATCAATGGTTCACTATTCATAAAGCTGAGGAAGATGTAAAAAAATCTTTTATTCAATTATTAAAACAAGGAAAAAATATTGGTATTGTCAGTGAAGCAGGTTGCCCTGGTATTGCTGACCCCGGACAAATATTAATTGAAGCCGCACAACAAATTCATGCAACTGTGAAACCCTTGGTAGGACCGAGTTCCATTCTATTGGCATTAATGGCAAGCGGAATGAACGGACAATGTTTTCAATTTAACGGTTATTTACCGATTGATAGTTTGGAAAGAAAAAATGCTATTAAAAATTTAGAAGCCGATTCTAAAAAAAGAAACTGCACACAAATCTTTATTGAAACGCCTTATCGCAATAATCAATTAATAAAAGAAATTTTAGACAGTTGCAAAAACGAAACTAAGTTTTGTATTGCAGTAGATATCACTGCGTCAAGAGAAACAATATTTACTAAAACAATTGCAGAATGGAAACAATCAATTCCTGATTATCATAAACGATTGGCAATTTTTTTATTGCATGCTTAAACTACTCCGTAACTTTTTTATATCCAACAATCAAGTATTCACTATCACCTCGCCAAGGGAGTACTCTCCTGTATTGTTTATACTTTAATTCCAAACATTTATCCTGCATGTTTGTAAGAGAGTCTGCTAATGTTTTATCTTCAATAGAGAAAAGAAATTTTTCGGGATTGACTAATTGATGACAGCTTAGCCACATCTCGCCTTCATAAGTTTTAAATATGTTTCCTTTTTTGGTGATTTTTACGAGCATACCTTTTCTTACACCTTCACTATAAACATTATAATAACTCCAGTAAATCATAACTGCCAATACCAGTGTAATTACTAAAAATGTATAACCTAAAAATTTTTTCAATCTAAATTTTATTTAGTTAGTAATAAAATTTACAACCCATATTTATCAATCAAATAAATTAATCCGGCCATATTTACTGCACCTAATAATAATTCTCTTTTATTTACTGCTTCAAACACATCACTTCTTGCATGATGAACATCAAAGTAACGTTGATTATCCGGAACAAATCCTGATAATGGTGTTTTAAGAACTCTTGCTAATGGTCCAATATCTGAACCTCCTCCACCATAATTCATTTCCTCAGTTCCATAAGGTTGTAATAATGGCAACCATGTTCTAACTTTTTGTAATTGATTTGCATTTACGCTAAAACCGAAACCTCTTGGTGTAAATCCACCTTCATCACTTTCCAAAGCAAAAATATGTTGCTCATTTTTTTCTTTTGCAACTGCAGCATATTTATATCCACCGCCAATACCATTTGTGCTATTTTCTTCATTTGCAAATAAAACAAAACGAATAGTATGTTTTGGATGATAACCCAATGCTTTTAATGCTCTCATCACTTCAATAGTATGCACAATGCCTGCACCATCATCATGTGCACCTTCATTTACATCCCAACTATCTAAATGTCCACCAACAGTGATATATTGATTTGGAAATTCTGTTCCTCTTAATTCTGCAATAACATTATAACCTAAAGTATCAGGTAACATTTTAGCATAAGTAGTTAAAGAAATTTTTAAGGAAGATTTTTTACATAACTCATATAATGCGTCTGCATCTTTTAATCCCAATGCAGCAGCAGGAATTTTAGGAAATGAATCGTTGTATGACATTGCGCCGGTATGCGGATTATTATCTGTTGCTTCAGTTAATGAACGCACCAAAACCGCTACAGCACCGTATTTGGCAGCACGACTTGCACCAGCATGTCTATATACTCCTGATTCGCCATACGCTTTAAATGTTTGCACATAAGTTGGATTGAATGGATAATTATAAAAAACAATTTTTCCTTTCACTTCGTCTTTTCTTTTTTCTAATTCAGCAAAATCTTTTATTGCTATTACTTCGGCAACAACAGGTTTACCATTGCTTCCTAAAGAATTTCCTAATGCTAATCCATCCAACAATTTATTTTGTTTAACATGATTTGTTTCAACAATTTCAACTTTATCTTTTCCACCACGTACCCAATGTGATACCATACATTCTTGTAAATAAACTGTATCAGCACCCATTAATTGCATGGATGATTTCCCCCATTGTACTGCTTTTGCAAATTGAGGAGAGCCTGCCAATCGTCCACCAACTTGCTTGGTTAATTGATATAAAAGATCATACGCTTTTCCATTAGTTAAAATTTCATCAGATATTTTTTTGATGAATAAAGAATCATCTGTTTGTGCTATTGCGAAAATTGGTGCAATGATGATGAGCAGTAATAATTTTTTCATACTATAAATATAAAGGATGTTGTGAAATTATGATGGATTGATGAATGGATTGACCAAATGATGAAATAGTTGTTACTTCGTTTAATAAAAACATTGAGCAATTAGTTATAAGCAAAAAACTTAAACTCATAACTTAAAACCCATAACTTTTTTCTATGCGCATTGGAATTGTTTGCTATCCTACATTTGGCGGTAGTGGTGTAGTGGCTACAGAATTGGGAAAAGCATTGGCCGATAAAGGTCATGAAGTTCATTTTATTACTTATCAGCAACCTGTTCGGTTAAATGTTTTTAATACAAATATTTTTTATCACGAAGTTCGTGTTCCTACTTATCCTTTATTCGATTATCCGCCTTATGAAGTTGCATTGGCAAGTACCATGGTTGATGTAATTCTTTATCACGATCTAGATTTATTACATGTGCATTATGCGATACCGCATGCAAGTGCTGCATATATGGCAAAACAAATTGTTAAACAAAAAAACGGAAGAAATATTCCGGTGATTACCACTTTACACGGAACAGATATTACATTAGTTGGAAGAGATAAAACTTATGAGCCCGTTGTAACTTTTTCTATAAATGAAAGTGATGCTATTACAGCGGTATCAGAAAATTTGAAGGAAGAAACATTTAAAAATTTTCATATCACCAAAGAAATTGAAGTCATTAACAACTTTGTTGATGTTTCTCGTTTTAATAAAAAACCATTCGATGCATTTAAAAAAGTGATTGCACCAAATGGAGAAAAGATTTTTTCTCATGCATCAAATTTCAGAAAAGTAAAACGCGTGGATGATGTAGTAAATATTTTTGCTGAAGTAAGAAAACATTTTCCTGCAAAATTATTAATGGTAGGCGATGGTCCTGAAAGGCATGCCACAGAAGAGTTAGCGAGAACATTAGGCGTGATTGATGATGTACGTTTTGTTGGTAAACAAGAACAGATGGAAGAAATTATGGCAGTGAGTGATATATTTTTATTACCAAGTGAATATGAAAGTTTTGGTTTAAGTGCATTAGAAGCAATGGCTGCAAAAGTAATTGTGATAAGTAGTAATGCAGGCGGATTACCTGAAATAAACATTCATGGTAAAACAGGTTTTATGGCCAATGTGGGCGATGTAAAAGCAATGAGTGAATTTGCCATTAATGTTTTACAAGATGAAAAATTATTAAATCAAATGAAACAACAAGCTTATGAACAAGCTTTGTTATTTGATATTTCTAAAATTGTTCCTCGTTACGAAAAACTATACAGTCGCTTTTGCAGAATGGA
>CAILAF010000141.1 GCA_903832075.1 uncultured Chitinophagaceae bacterium | reverse complement strand
TTTACAATAATCCATTGGGCGCCATCCACATCTTTAAGCATATATCTGCCCATCAATCCCTGCATGCCATCCATCTTTTCCACCGTTACTTTAGCCTGACCCGATTTTTTTGTATCTTTCACTTTAATAATCTTTGCCCGCGAAGCTTTCACATGCACACCTCTTACAAGTTTGTTGGCGCGTACTCCAACACTTAAAATAGTATCCATATCGTTATCACAGTTATCAGCGATATACACACAGAGTTTACGCATCATATTCTTTATTGTTTTCAAATATTTATTTGCAGTGTTGGTTTTGCCGGTGCTGCGGGCAGTAGATTCAAGTGCTATCATGCCATTCAAATCAGCTAACGAAGGCACAGGGCTTGTAAATACAGGGCTCACCGATATTCGGTTAATCACATTATCAATAAAGTTTTTAAATTCAGCTCTGCCTAAAGTTAAGAATCCAAGATTTACTTTATACAAATTGTCGGAGCTCGCCGATAGTTTAATTTTCAAACTGGCTGTCACCTTTTTAATTAACTCATCAGCTTCTTTTTTGGTAAATTTTCTTAACGGCTTCCCGTTATTTTTTGAGTTCAGTAAAACCAACACCATATACATTGCCACAACAAAATTACTGATACTGCCTGCACTCTTCTTTTTGATGATTACCGAAGCAGGAACAGTCCTGAGTTTTTTAGTATTTCTGTTTTTCGCATTGGCGTATTTTATATTTTCAGCCCTTAATTTTGCATCCGCCAATTTTACTTTTTTAACTTTTTGGGTAGCTTGTTTTATGGCAGGATTAATCGTTGGGTTTTTACTGTTTTTAGGTCTTGAATTATTCATCTGTTTTAATATTTATTATTAAATTATTTATAAGATTCAGCAACCGATTTAAGAGCCATTAATTCACCTGTTTTTGCTTATAATTTACCGGCATACTTAATAAAGATAGATAATGTTTATCATTATATTTAATATATTATTTTAAAACATCAAATAAGTCGATATTTGGAAACTATTGATTTTACAATATTTTCAGCCAATCATATATTTTATTCATTCTAATAAATTTTATTTCCTGAAAAGAATATTGCTATATCGTAATCAATTGAGTATAGCACAGCGCGAAAAAATAATAAGCATATCAAAACCTTCAAGGTTTTAAAAACCTTGAAGGTTTAAAAAATAAAACACAAATACAACCCCAAAAGAATTTTCAATTATTTTTCAAGAAAATCATTTATTTCTTCAA
Source organism: uncultured Chitinophagaceae bacterium (assembly GCA_903832075.1). GTDB lineage: Bacteria > Bacteroidota > Bacteroidia > Chitinophagales > Chitinophagaceae > CAILAF01. Next base: position 3,410 of record CAILAF010000141.1, on the reverse strand, counting down.
ATAATGACAAAAATTGTTTTTTGAGGGGAAATGAAAATGATTAAAGATGGTGTTTTTTTACACCGCATTTTTAGCTTACTGTTTTAATAGAAACACAATACATCAAATACTATTTATTTCCCTTCAAAAGGGCAATAAATAAAATAGTATTTAAGATGAATTATCTCATAAAAAAGAATTTGTTTTTCAAGAAAAAACAGACTACTGAAAAAGAGTATAATTAATGTATTAAACCATAATATAATATTGCAAAATATCAGGTTATAATCTCAAATAAACAGTTCATTTTCATAAAACACTTCTTAGATTATATGGAATACTAATTAATGTTTGAGAATAACTAATTAGATTATGACTAAAACTAATTAGTTTATTGTAAAAACTAATTAGTTCCTAAAGAAAACTAACTGGTTTATTATAAAAACTAATTAGTTTATTCGAAAAACTACCTAGTTTATTGTAAAAACTAATTAGTTTTTCAAGAAAACTACCTAGTTTATTACAAAATCTAATTAGTTTATTTAAGGAATGAACAGTATTATACCGGACAAACACAGGTTAATATGCAGTAATAACGGTTGTTTCAGAAAATAAGGTGCATTATTTCTGAAATAAATAAGGATGGAGTAAAACAATTAAGGTGATTTTGCAGGAAGATTAGGAAAGGATGAATTATTTTGTTGCTCAGTGATAAAAGGAGAATGGAATGTTTTTCCTTTTTCTTTTGTCTTGAAACAAAAGAAACAAAAGTTCAAGAAAAGGTAATCGACAGCCGCACAAGGCGGACGCGGCTCCGTACCTTTTCTGGCTTGCGCGCCGTTCTTAGGGTTGAGTTGTGGTTGATTAAATAACATTTACTTTTTAACAATAGAAATAGAAGGGATTAAGTTGTGTAAGTTTGCAAATAAAATATATGTATAAGTTAAATTTTATTACAATAGATAATGAAGATTAGTATAAAAATGAAAAAGACAATCGCAAAAGAGATAATTTATTTTTTCTCTGTTATTTCTTTGTTGCTTATCATTTGGGCGGGAATTGAAATTAGAAATACTTATTTGAGTAGCAAAATGAATAATTATACTAAAGAAATTTCGGACATAAAGATTCAAATTGATTCAATTGAAAAAAACTATCCTAAAAAAGCAAAAACATATAATGAATTATTTGGGGAGAAACCTTTAGGGGTATTTGAACCGCCTTCCGACGGTATTGAAATTGTTCCAGCAAATGGAAATGATTTGAAAGGTACTGTTAGTTGGTATGAATTATTGACCACTACAGAACAGATCTTTAACTATTTAGCAAGGAACAAATTTGATTTTAATATTTTTAAATTTGAAGAAGATGAATATGGTATTCCAGTAAAGAAACCTATCACAGAAGCATGGCTTTATAAATACGGGTATGACCATTTTGATAAATCAATTAAAACCGAGTATAATTTGGAAAAGCAGCCTAACATAGAGATGATTTATAATTTTATTAAAAGTAAAAACAAAAAATTCAATTGTAACATTACAAATTTTGTATTTTGGTTAAAAGGATTACCTCCATTGCCGTCGCTAGAAATTTTAGACAAATTAGATGCACTTAAAAAGTCAAAGCAAGAAAATATTCAAATTCAAAAAGAAACTGAAAATAAAATATTGGGAAGCAATGAAACAAAAAGTACTATTGTTTGGTATTCCACTTTTCTTTTTGGTTTATTATACCCTTGTAGGTTTGTTTTCTTTTTACTTAAATGGGCATTTAAAACTGTAAAACAAAGGGAATAAAGTTTATATAACAAAATAAAAGAAAATGGACATTATTGGGTGGTTAACTGTAATTACTATATTCACAGCAATCTTTACGCTTATACCAAGAGAAGATTTAAAACTTACTTTGCAAAATATAAATAGATGGGAGAAAAACATTATGATTTTCTTTCTTTTTATTCTTATTCCTTTTCTTATAATTTTTCCTAAGTTAGTTTATCGTTTTCCTTTCTTTAATTATTTCTGCTTCACAAACGGCTTTGACCCAAGCAACATAGCCTTTGGCTTATTCTACGTTTCATTTATTTGGTTTATACTACGTTTCTCTCGGTTCAAACCGAAATTTAAAGATGAAGAGAAACCAATTGATTATTACTTTGAATTATTAAATGAAAAATCTTTTGACGATTTTTTTAAACTCTTTACAAAATATACTTCCCCCGACAAGATTAATGACGAATGGGATTCATATAGAAATATAATTTTCAATCCGAAATTTTTAAATGGAGTATTAATAAAGCAGCCAACTTATTTATTACAGTTTTGGGATAAATTTTCAAGTGAGGCGGAATTTCAAGCAGTATTTCGTTTGTTTTTAGAAAATGAAAATTCAGCATATTATAAAGAAATAAAAGAGCATTGGAATAGCTATTCTCTTTTGGTAGATGATAAACCATTTTTGAATAAAGTTTTAAATGAAAATATTCAGCAGTCAATTGGCAATGGAATACTAATGTTGTTTTCAGATTTTGTCGCCAGACATTTAAGAGGGGAACACGATAAAATCAGTATTTATAATCAACAGCATTACGACCCAAGAATAAGAGAAGAAGAAGGATTTGACTTACCCGTTTACTATCATATCCGTTTCATTGGACTTATGTATTCATCAGCTATTGATAATAAAATTGACATTTCTAAACTTTCTAAAGGCTATACAAATATGCAATCAATCTATTCATGTATGATTGCCGAAATGATAAACAATATAATAATTATTGAGGGTAATGAAGATAAAGAGTACCCTACAAATTATCATTGGTTAATAAGTGAAATATTTTCCTTGAACTCAAATTGGCTTGATTCATTCATAGAAGAAATTAAAAAAGATGTAAATAATTCTTTATCTAATAGTAGTTATATTGTTTTTATTCCATTCTGCTTTTCCCTTTGTATTGATGAATTATACAAGGGATTTACAAGAAAAAAAATCAGTCAAAATTTTATTGATAGAATGATGTATTATAACGTTCTTACTGATTACTTCGGTTATGAAATAAATGAAGTAATGAAATCTTCTATTGAAGACAAAATCATTAATGAAATACCACAAGAACACTTAGAACCAATTCTTGGTTTTGCACTTAACGAAAGGTTTGCAATATCCTTCAATTCATTCAAACAAGAGAATTTCGGACATTCTAATTCAGCAGATGAAGTTAGATTGAAGCGACTATTTGATTTAGTAAAAAGCAAAATTAATTAAGAAAATTCTATAAGGTTTTGTTTTAGGAATATTCGACCCCGATGGGGTCGGGAGATTGGAGGGGTTTTATTTACCACGGGTTTCACCCGTGGCTATTAATATTTCACCCTTACAGGGTGGGGTGGTGTTTTAAGAGATTGCTTCGTACCTCGCAATGACGGAGA
>CAILAF010000140.1 GCA_903832075.1 uncultured Chitinophagaceae bacterium | reverse complement strand
TATTTTATTATTTGTTGGTGCAATGGGAAAGAGTGCACAAATTCCGTTGTACACTTGGTTGCCAGATGCAATGGCCGGTCCAACTCCAGTATCTGCATTGATACATGCTGCAACCATGGTTACTGCAGGTATTTACATGATTGCACGAAGCAACGTTTTGTATTCGATGAGTGAATTAACAATGAACTTAGTTGCTATCATTGGTTTAGCAACAGCATTGTTTGCTGCAACAATTGCACTCAAACAAAATGACATTAAAAAAGTATTGGCTTACTCAACAGTTAGTCAGTTGGGTTATATGTTTTTAGGATTAGGTGTTGGCGCCTACACTGGTGCAGTTTTTCATGTGATGACACATGCATTCTTTAAAGCATTATTATTTCTTGGTGCAGGTTCTGTCATTCATGCCATGCATCATGAACAGGATATTAGAAAAATGGGTGGATTGAAAAAACAACTTCCAATTACTCATATTACATTCTTAATTGGTTGTATTGCTATATCAGGTATTCCGCCATTTAGCGGATTCTTTTCTAAAGATGAAATATTAACTGCTGCATTTGCAAAGAATCCAATTTATTGGGGATTAGGCGTTGCAGGTGCTGCTATGACGGCATTCTACATGTTCCGTTTATATGCAACAACTTTTTTAGGAACATTCAGAGGAACACAAGATCAACAACATCATTTGCATGAAAGTCCTTTTGCAATGACTATTCCATTAATTGTGTTGGCATTATTAAGTGTGATCGGTGGTTTTGTTGGCGTTCCTGAAATATTAGGTGGTCATCATGAATTACATAACTTCTTATCTTCTGTTCTAAAAACTGAAGTTGCGCATGAATCTGAAAAAAATACAGAATATTTATTGATGGGAATTTCTGTTGCAGTTGCTGCGATTGCAATCATCTTTGCTATAAACAAATTTAGCAAGAAGCCTGAATTGCTCGATGCACAAGGTTTTGGTAAAGTATTAGAAAACAAATGGTATGTTGATGAATTGTATGATACAATTATTGTTAAACCAATTTTGGCCATTGGAAAATTTTTGAAAAATATTTTCGAAAAGAGTGTTATAGATGGTGCCGTGAATGGTGTTGGAAGATTAATAAATTATTCATCGCGACAATTAAGATTAATTCAAAGCGGACAAGTTGGAAACTATATTTTATTTATGGTATTGGCAATTGTGGTGGTAATTTTATTGTGGGTGAATGATAACCATATTTATCAAATTGTTTCTAAAATGTTTTAATGCTATAAAGCAAATAAAAAAATTATGGTTGCTGTTTTGTTGATATTGATTCCTTTATTAAGCGGTTTGATTTCTTTTATTATTAAGGAAGAAAGAACTGTGAAAATATGGTCGTTATTTTCTTCTATCATTACTTTATTAGTGGTATTGCACGGAATATTTCATCAGGAGCAATTATCCTACGATGCTGTGTGGTTACCAACTTTAGGCACTCGCTTTTCTGTTTCATTAGATGGCATGAGTAAAATGTTATGTTTATTAACTTCCATTTCATTGCCGGTAATTTTTATTTCAACGTTTAAAAATAGTTACAATAAATCATCTGCTTTTTATGCATTAATGTTATTAACGCAGGCAGGTTTAATGGGTGTGTTTGTTGCAACAGATGCATTGTTATTTTATTTCTTTTGGGAACTGGCTTTAATCCCTGTTTACTTTTTATGTTCAATTTGGGGAGGAGAAAAAAGAATTGCTGTTACATTTAAATTTTTTATTTACACATTTGTTGGTTCGTTATTAATGTTGGCAGGAATTCTATTTTTATATTTTCAAACACCTGATGCTTCTTTTGCTTTAAAATCTTTATACGCATTGCATTTATCAGATAAATCACAAAACATATTATTCTGGTTATTTTTTATTGCATTTGCTATTAAGATGCCGATATTTCCTTTTCATACATGGCAGCCGGATACATACGAGCAAGCACCTACAGCAGTTACTATGTTGTTAAGTGGTGTAATGGTAAAGATGGGAATTTTTGCTGTGATACGTTGGTTGATACCCATCTTTCCAAATGCAGCAAATAATTTTAGTAATGTAATTATCATCTTTTCAATTATTGGAATGATCTATGCATCATTAATTGCTATCAAACAAGATGATATAAAAAGATTAATTGCTTATTCGTCCATTGCACATATTGGTTTAATGAATGCTGCAATCTTTACTCATACACAAATTGGATTAGAAGGAGTGATGGTACAAATGTTTAATCATGGCATTGTTGTACTTGGATTGTGGATTGTTGCTGATGTAATTGAACAAAAATTAGGAACGCGTAAGCTTAGTCAATTAGGTGGTTTGGCACAAAAAGCACCAGCTTTGGCAATACTTTTAGTTGTGATGTCTTTAGCCAATATTGCTTTGCCATTAACGAATTCTTTTGTTGGAGAATTTTTAATGTTTAATGGATTGTTTCAATACAATATATGGATGGCTGCTATTGCAGGTGTAAGTATTATTTTAGCAGCTGTGTATACTTTAAATATGGTGCAAAAAATATTTTATGGTAATACAGTTAGTATGACAATTAATGCAAAGGAAATTAGCGCGAATGTGCAATTTATTTTAATTGTATTGGTTGTTGTAGTGATTATTTTAGGTGTGTATCCACAACCTTTGATTAATCTAACAAAAGATAGTGTACAAATATTTTTTGCTAATCGTTAATTGATTTCTTGAACTGAGTAGATAATTATGAATGCAATTATATTTTCGGCTTTAGCTGGTGTGGTGATGATGTTTAGCGGCATCTTCACAAAAAATAAATCAATCATTACAAATATTGCACGCATTGCATTGGTTGTTTTGATTGTAGTAAATTTATTAGATACTTACGGTATTTGGATGATATCAGTTGATACAAAAAATCTTTTATCGTTCAATAAATTCGGTTTGTTCTTTAATACCATTTTATTTATTTCTACTTTTTTGTTTTTTATTTTAAGCGGAAGTGATGTTGAAAAAGTTGGTAATTACGTTGCAGAATATTTTGCATTGATATTTTTCTCATTATGTGGTGTTGCTGTTCTTACATCTTATAATAGTTTATTGATGATGTTTTTAGGTGTTGAAATTATGTCAATACCATTATACATTTTAACCGGTGCCGATAAAAAGAATTTAAAAAGTAATGAAGCAGCACTTAAATATTTTTTAATGGGAACTTTTTCAACAGGTATTATGTTGATGGGTATAACATTAGTGTACGGTGCAACGGGTAATTTTAATTTACCACCAATCAGTTCGTCTGTAACCGGTGCAGTTTCTAGCAATACAATTATTGGTCCATTAGGATTGTTATTGATTTTTGTTTCGTTATGTTTTAAAGTTTCTGCTGCTCCTTTTCATTTCTGGACACCAGATGTATATGATGGTTCGCCAAGTGTATTCACTTCATTCATGGCAACAATTATAAAAGTCGCAGGATTTTTTGCGTTTATTAAATTATTTCAAGAACGAAGCAGTGATCTAGGTATTTCATGGAAAATCATCATGCCAGTAATCATTATTGCAACATTATTTGTTGGAAATATTACAGCAGTATTTCAACAAAGTGTAAAAAGGATGTTGGCATATTCCAGTATTGCACAAGCGGGCTTTATGTTGTTTGCGGTTTATACTAATAATGACATTACTAAGGAAGCTATTTTGTTATATGCAGCAGCATATAGTATAGCAACTATTGGTATATTTTCTATTTTAATTAAAATGAAGGATTACACTTTCAATGGCTATAATGGTTTGGCAAAAAGGGAACCCTTTATTGCTGCAGTAAATACTATATTTTTATTATCGCTTGCCGGAATTCCTATAACAGCTGGGTTCTTCGCAAAATATTATATGTTGGCATCTGCTATAAAAGCCGGTGGACAATCTGTTTTGTGGTTAGTTGTTATTGCTGTTTTATTTGCTGCTGTAAGTGTGTATTATTATTTCAGGGTTATTCAAGCAATGTATTTTAAAGAAGGAGATGCGGAAATTGAACATGTAAATAATCGTTTCAAATTTGGCTTATTAATTTTGGCTGCATTGATCATTATCATTGGTATTTTACCATCTGTCCTTTTAAAATGGTATTATTTCTAACAGAAATAACTTTTCTGATTTCACTTTATCAATTTTATTGATGGGCAATTATCAATTCAATTATCTTTATCGCATCACAATTGAAATTGTTTTGCATGACTTCTGCTGATTCTTTTCAACTTGCTTTTCGTACTGTTCGTGGTAATAAACTTCGAACCGGAATTACTGTTGCAATTATTGCATTTGGTATTATGGCATTGATAGGTATCATCACGGCAATACAAGCAATGAACCAAAGTTTAAAAGAAAGTTTTTCTTCAATGGGTGCCAACGCATTTAGCATCCGATATAAAACGAACATAAGATTTGGCAGACGTGAAGTTGTAAAAACAGTTCGTAAGGGTCAAAAAGAAAAATCATCTAATTTAAATAAGTTAATCAGAAGAGAAGATGCAGAATATTTTAAAACCAATTATACATTTCCTGCATTAGTTTGTATTTCTATAAGTGGTCCTGGAAATTTAGAAGTTCATTATAATAATTTGAAAACAAATCCTGTTTCACAAATTATTGGTGGAGATGAAAATTATTTAGCAGTAAATGGTTTTACATTAGATGCCGGACGCAATATGAATAATGTGGATGTGCAAAGTGGAAGGAATGTTTGTTTAATTGGAAGTAATGTTGCTACAAAATTATTTTCTTCTGCGCCGGAGAAATGTATAGATAAAATTATTCGTGTGGGTAACATTCCTTATCGAGTAATAGGTTTATTGAAAAGCAAGGGTTCATCCGGTTTTCAGAGAACGGATGATAATATTGTTACTTCTTACAATAATTGTAGAAGGTTAAGTGGTGCCAGTTCATCTTATGGTATAGGTGTAATTGTAAATAATGTTATTCAATTAGATGAAGCTGTAGATGAAGCTACATCCGTATTTCGTGCTGTTAGAAAATTAACTCCTACTGATGCAGATAATTTTATTATAGAGAAGAGCGATAAGTTTGCTGAAATGTTTATTTCTTTTTTAAGTGGTATTACTGGTTCGGCAGGTGCAATTGGAATGATTACTTTAATAGGTGCTGCAATAGGATTAATGAATATTATGTTGGTAGCCGTAAATGAAAGAACAAGAGAAGTTGGATTGATAAAAGCTATTGGCGGAAAAAGTAGAAATGTTCGTCAGCAATTTTTATTTGAAAGTATCATCATCAGTTTGATGGGTGCTTTTTTTGGAATTATATTAGGCGTATTAGTTGGAAATTTATTTGCAATATTTTTAAAAACAGGAATGGTAATACCCTGGTTATGGATTGTCATAGGTATTGTTATTTGTTCGTTGGTTGGATTGGTTGCAGGAATCTATCCAGCAATGAAAGCCGCTAGACTCAATCCTATTGTGGCTTTGCGTTATGAGTGATTATTTGTTATTTTCTTTTCTTCCGAAAAATATTTTCAATTTGTCATTGATATAATAAAGTATCTCATCTTCTGAATTATGCTTGCGTAACCAATTGAATGATGGTCTGTATTGTTGAATAAAGATCAATAATGAATCGGAAGTAAAAGTTGCATATTTACTTACTTCATCAGGATTAAAGCGATAATTTATATATTGTTCATTTTCCATTTGTTCAAATAGTCCAATTGCATTTCTTTTCTTTTTTTCGCGATTATAAAAATGATCTAAGTTTAATCCAATTCCCGGTCCTTGATTGGCAGAAGAAAAAACAGGTTGCGTATGTTCACTCATCAATTGAAAAAAATCTTTTCTTCTTTCCATACTATCTAATTGATAAGCATTGTATTTTTTTGAAGCATACACTGTAACATCTATTAATTTATGTGTTAGCGGGGAAAGCAGAATAATTAAAGTGTCTTGTGCCAATATTTTTTCAGTGATACGAAGTGTATCATAATTATAACCAATAGATGCAAATGAAATAAGTTGATTTTCTTTTATTGGGATGGAAAAGAAAGCCGATTTGTTAGAGATGTTTATTTTATTCGTATACAAATTAATGATACTTGCATAAGGTAATGGTTTATTATTACTGCTATCTTTTATGTATCCAATAAGCATATTTTTTTGTTGCGCATTAGCCATGAAGAATATTGTAACAAAAAAAATTGTAAAAAAATATTTCATTGTATTTATTTGTTATCGAAGGTAAGTTGGTTAAACTGACTAATGTTTAAATGAAATGATAAAATAAGTGTAATAAAAAAACCCGATGAAATATTTCATCGGGTTTGTAAGAATGAATTCGAAATTATTCTTTGTCGTCTTTTGGATTTAATCCTTTTTTGATTCTTTCAGAGATATCCTGCAAATGATATTTAGTTGTTTTATCAGTTGCGGCTGTTGCTGCTGCATTGATTTGATTTCTTAAGCTAACTAAATGTCCTCTTGCTATTGAAGGAATATCAGTATTCTTTAAATTGGTTTGAGAAATATTTGCATTTCCGCCACGGCCACCACCGCCAACTGTTAAAGTTGTTACAGGAGCTGGGTTAACTAAAGCAATTAAATTTTCTACATAAGCTTTTTGTAAATTTCTGCGGTAACCCTCAATTGATTTTTTCTCCGCTAATTCACTAAATACACCAGTTTCAACATCATCGAACAATTCATCAATGTTATAAGTCTTTCCAACTCCATAACGATTAGCAGCAATATTTAAACGATTTAATCTTGCGCTTGATATTAAATTATTCAATGTATTTACTTGAAGCGTTGTAACAGTTTCTGCTCTGGATGGGCTGTTTACTTTATCTAAAATATCTTTATCCAATAACCAAGTTGGTGTTTGAAATAATTGTTTGTTTAAAAATGCAACAGCTTCTTTTTGCGTTGCTTTTGGAGTTGGTTCATAAACATTTCCTTTTTCTTCTACACTTTTAAAAGTTTCATAAACACCGCCAACATTATTTGTTACATGACCCATGTATCTGCCAAATTGAGTTACAACTTGACTATACATTTCAGATAAGTTTTCATATTTATCTGCTTCTTCTTTTGTCCATTCAAATAATTTAGGAACGATGCGCTTTAAATTTTTAATACCATATTCACTTGCTTTCATACTATTATCTCCGAGGTCTTCTGTTTGTGCACGTGGATCTCCATTTCCACCTTCACCACCAAACCATAAGCGTGGATTAGCACCTAATCTTTCAACAATCCATTTATTGTTAATCTTCTTATCTTTTTCAACACTACTTTCTCCTATATATTTATATCCCCATTCAATTGCCCATTTATCATAATCACCAATACGTGGAAATAAACCTGATTCATTAATATTATCTTCCGGTTGAGCAACATAATTAAAACGCGCATAATCCATAATAGATGCAGTATGTCCGTTTGCTTCTACCCATGCTTTATCGCGTAATTTTTCAACAGGAGTTTTACTGCTGCTTCCCATGTTATGACGAAGACCTAAAGTATGACCAACTTCATGAGAAGAAACGAAACGAATTAAATTACCCATTAACTCTTCATCAAATTTCATTTTTCTTGCTTTTGGGTCTACTGCTGCAGTTTGAACAAAATACCAATCATGAACTAATTTCATTACGTTATGATACCAACCAATATGACTTTCTAAGATTTCTCCGCTTCGAGGATCATGAACTTGAGGTCCATAAGCATTTTCAATATCAGATGCGAAATAACGAATCACACAAAAGCGTGCATCTTCCAAACTCATGGTAGAATCATCTTCCGGCCATTCTTTAGCAACGATGGCATTTTTAAATCCTGCTTTTTCAAAAGCTTTCTGCCAATCATTTACACCAGCAATTAAATAAGGTCTCCAAACTTTTGGTGTTGCAGGATCTATATAATAAACAATTTGTTTTTTTGGTTCAACTAATTCGCCTCTGTTATATTTTTCAAGATCTTCATCTTTTGGTTCTAATCTGTAACGAACTGCGAAAATTTGATTATCTACTTTTTGTTGATCATCACTATACACAGTAAAATCATCAGCAAAATATCCAACACGAGAATCAAATAGTCTGCGATTCATTGGAACTTTTGGTAATAACAATAATGATGTATTCAATTCTAAGGTAACTGCACCTGCAGCAGATGCAGCCGGAAGAGTTGTTGAAGCTGGTTGTGGAGATGGAGTAGCACCAAAACCGCCACCAGATGGAGTTGAAGAAAAAGTTTTTACACTTCTTATTTCTGTATTGATCGGGAATGTATTTATTGTTTGAATATAAGATCTGTCTTGAGCTAATGCAGATAAATTCAAATTTCTTTTGATGTTGGGTGTTAAGCTTACAGCTTGATTATCTCCTTTAAAAAAATCTGTTACATCAATAACGGTGCTTGAAGTATTAGTAACAGAATCTTTTCCATAAGCTGCTACAGGAAATGCTGCAGCGATAGGATCTAAATAAGAATTCTTAACAGCTTTTGAAATAATATTGCTAGAATCTGCAGTACTTATTAAAGTAACAACTCGAAGAAAAATATTATTACTTGGACCTTTTTCAAATTTTAGTGTTTGTTCATTCACCAATTCACCACCATAATTTCTTCCACCACCTGCAATTTTACTGTAACGTGTTACAGCTAAAATTTCACGGCCTAAAATTGAATCCGGAATTTCAAAATAGAATTTGTCTTCAATTTTATGAACTGTGAATAAACCTTTTTTAGAAACCGCTTTGTCAGTGATCACCTCTTTATAAGGTTTTGGGGCAGCAGCTCTTTGTGGTGTTAAACCACCCATACCACCAAACCCAGTATTTCCGCCTGCTCCGCCTGTTTGTGGATTCGGGTTTGGGTTTCCAGGGCGTTGTGCAAAGCCAAATGTGGTCATTGCTATCAACGTAAAAGCAATAAAAATTTTTCTCATACAATGTTAGTTTTAGAATATTTCCTCAATATAAGCAGTATAGAACAATATCAATATTTTTTCACAAAAGTTATGACAAGCGGCTAAAAGCATTTGAGGAAACGGTAAAAAGAATATTTTTTTAAGATAAAAATTGGATACTTGATTTTTACCTATGTATCTTGCCAACGGGAAAAATTAATTATTTGCAAAGTCTGCAAAACTTATTTGGCACTTTCAATAAAATACTTAATTTGTAAGCCCTTTTAAAATTTTATGAAATAATGTTTTGGTTTTTCAAAACAATTTTCAGTAGAATTGTGAAACTATTTTTAAACAATTGTATTTCAAAACCTCAAAACAAATTGAATCATGGCTGAAACTAAACCAACTGCTGCAGCTGTAAAACCTACAACAACTGCACAGCCAAAGAAAAGTGGAAACTCTATTTCATGGGTTGCTCCTGTAACTTGTATTGTAATTGGTTATTTATTTTGGAGATTTATACTTGGTGATGCAAGTAACTTTACTAAACCCGATAACAGTGGTGGATTTTGGCCAAGTCATGAAGGTGCGAAAGGTGGTTTGTATCGCATGTACTTAGGTGGAATTATTGTACCTATTTTAATTGGTGCTTTTTTAACAGTATTAACTTTTGTAATTGAAAGATTCTTAACTGTAACAAAAGCAACAGGTACTGGTAGCATTGCAGAATTTATTCGTAAAGTACAATTTCATTTGGCTAATAAAGATGTTGATAAAGCATTAGCTGAATGCGACAAACAAAAAGGAAGTGTGGGCAATGTAATGAAAGCCGGCTTGCGCAAGTACAAAGAAATGATTGCTAATTCCGAATTAGATACTGAACAAAAAGTATTGAACATTCAAAAAGAAGTTGAAGAAGCTACTGCATTAGAATTACCAATGTTGGAAAAGAATTTAGTATTCTTATCTACTATTGCATCTGTTGCAACCTTATTAGGTTTGTTAGGAACAGTATTAGGTATGATACGTTCATTCGCTGCATTAGGTGATAGCGGTGGTGGTGAAGCTGCTGCAAAATTATCTCAAGGTATTTCTGAAGCTTTGTATAACACAGCTTTGGGTATCGGTACTTCTGCAATATCTATCATCATGTATAATGTGTTCACTACAAGAATTGACGGTATTACATTTGGTATTGACGAATCTGGTTTCACTTTAACTCAAAGCTTTGCTGCTAACTATAAATAATCTTATTGATTATTTTATGGAATCTCAAAAGTTTTGAATCTTATTTTAGTGAATATTAAATAAACAACAATGGCCAGACCTAAGATACCTCGAAAGAGTACAAGTATAGACATGACAGCGATGTGTGATGTGGCTTTCTTGTTATTATCATTCTTCATTTTAACAACAAAGTTTAAACCCGAAGAAGCTATCACTGTGTCTACACCTAATTCAGTTGCTACTAAAGTTGCACCTGATAAAGATGTAGTGCTTATTACTATTGATAAAGATGGTAAGGTATTTCTTTCGTTAGATAATACTCAAATCAAAGGCACTATTGCCGATGCATTAAACAATACAAAGAACTTAGGAATCAATAAAGCTGCTTTTGTAAAAGCCGGTTTTTATGGAGCTTCATTTAGTCAACTCAATTCTTTTCTTGCAATACCTGAAGATCAGAGAAAAGGAAATAATTTGCCTGGCATTCCTTGCATAGACAGTTCGCATAATGAAGTAACTGAGTGGCTTCGTATTGTTAAAGATGCTTATATGGGTCAAAAGAAATTTATATTAGTTAAAGGCGATAATTCTTCAAAGTATCCTTCATTTAAAAATGTAATTGATGCTTTAAAGAAAAATGATGAATTAAAATTTTCTTTGGTAACAAACCCTGAAGCTGCACCTACAGGCACTGATTTATGGAAACAAAATCAAGCTCCTGCAAGTAGCAAAAAAGAAGAATAAACAATTTTTAATTATCTTAAAAATATTGCACCATGGCAGAAATGGATACCTCGGGTGGAGGTGGGCATAAAAAAGGACCAGGGGTCAAAAAATCGAAAAAACTTTCTACACGTGTGGATTTAACACCAATGGTAGACTTGGGTTTTCTTTTGATTACATTCTTTATTTTCACAACCACCATGAGTCAGCCTACGGCAATGAAATTATTCTTGCCTAAAGATGCTGATAAACCGGAAGAGCAAAATAAAACTAAAGAGTCCGGTGTATTAACCGTGTTATTAGGAAAAGATAACAACGTGTTTTATTACGAAGGGCAATTAGCTATTGATGCTTCTAATTTTAAATCTTCTAATTTCAAAGATATTCGTGATGAAATCATCCGAAAAAAACAATCTACTCCTGAAAAAGATTTAATGATCATTATTAAACCTTCAGTAGAGTGTACTTACAGAAATTTAGTGGATATGTTGGATGAAATGTCTATCAATGTTATACCTCGTTATGCTATGGTTGATATTGCTGACGTAGAATTTCAACTAATTCAGAAGACAGAAGCAGCAAGTGTTAAATAATTCATTATGGAATAATTTCCAAATTGAATCTCACTAATTAAAGACATGTAAAATGGATGTAAATAAAATTTTATCAGCCGATATTCTTGATATCATCTTCGAAGGAAGAAATAAAGAATATGGTGCTTATGAACTTCGTAAAACTTATAATAAGCGAATTATAATAGCTGTTGTTGGTACAGTAGCTATTTGTTTATTATTATTATTAGGTTCGCTTGTTGCTAATACTGTAAGTAAAAGCAAAACGAATGTTATAGTGGCTGACGTTTCTTTAGAGAATGTGAAACAAGATGAAAAGAAACCAGAACCACCGCCACCGCCACCGCCAAAACAAGAACCACCTAAAGTGGAGATTACAAAATTCACTCCTCCAAAAATTGTGAAGGATGAAGAAGTAAAAGAACCACCACCTGAAGTTGAAAAATTAGAAGAAACAAAAATTGGTACTGTTAATCAAGAAGGCGCTAAAGATGAAGGTATTACTGCACCTCCTGTTGAAAGTGGTACCGGTAAAGTTGAAGCACCTAAACAAGAAGAAGATTACGATAAAATATTTAATGTTGTGCAAATACCAGCTGAGTTTCCTGGTGGATTACCTGCATGGCAAAAATATTTGTTACGTAATTTGAATAGTGATATCCCTGTTCAAAACGGTGCACCTCCTGGTAAATACACAGTGTTTGTAACATTTATTGTTGCTAAAGATGGAAAAATAAGTGATGTGCAAGCTGAGAATGATCCTGGTTATGGCACTAAAGCAGAAGCGATAAGAGTTATTCAA
Source organism: uncultured Chitinophagaceae bacterium (assembly GCA_903832075.1). Taxonomy (GTDB): domain Bacteria; phylum Bacteroidota; class Bacteroidia; order Chitinophagales; family Chitinophagaceae; genus CAILAF01. The sequence goes on along the minus strand of CAILAF010000140.1, from coordinate 2,874 downwards.
AAAGGACCTGATTGGAAGGCGGCTGTTCAAAATGGACGTAATGTAATTTATCGTCATAAACAAGGAATTACTTTTGTAGTTTCTGAAGAATAATTTTTCAAACTAAATAATTATAAAAAAGCTTTCTTGAAAGAGAAGGCTTTTTTATTTTTAATCATCATGCTGCTTTATTATATTTTCGCATAAATCATTTATAAATGTTTGGAAAGTTGACTGGTTGGGATGATACGATTGTTGCATTAGCTACGCCGCAAGGTATTGGAGCGATTGGAGTAATAAGAGTAAGCGGTAATAAAGCTATTGAAGTGATTGATGAAATGTTTCAATCAAAAAAACTTTCTCAACAATCATCGCATTCTTTACATGTTGGATTATTAAAAAATGGCGATGAAATTTTAGATGAAGTAATCATATCTCTTTTTAAAAATCCTTCATCATATACCGGAGAAGATATTATTGAAATAAGTTGTCACGGTTCGCCATTTATTCAGGAAAAAATTATCAAAGCTATTATTTCAAAAGGTTGTCGTTTAGCAAAAGCCGGCGAATTTACACAACGTGCTTTTTTAAATGGCAAGCTCGATTTAACACAAGCCGAAGCGGTTGCAGATTTAATTGCAAGTAATACCGAGGCAAGTAAGAACACGGCAATAAAAAATATTCGTGGAGGATTTTCGAATGCATTAAAAGATTTGCGGGAAGAATTAATAAAATTTTCTGCATTGATTGAATTAGAATTAGATTTTTCTGAAGAAGATGTTGAGTTTGCCGACAGAAAAAAAATGATTAGTTTAATTGAAAAGTTAATTATATCAACTCAACAATTAATTAGTTCGTTTCAATTAGGAAACGTAATTAAGAACGGCGTACAGGTTGCCATTATTGGGAAACCAAACGCAGGAAAGTCAACGCTGCTCAATACTTTATTGAATGAGAATCGTGCCATTGTAAGTGAAATTGCCGGCACTACCAGAGATACGATTGAAGAAATTATTAATATTGATGGAGTTTTATTCAGATTAATTGATACTGCCGGCATTCGTGAACATTCAACAGATATTATAGAATCTATTGGTGTTGCAAGAAGTGTAGAAAAAATGAATCAGGCGGATGTGGTAATTTATCTTTTTGATTTGAATGAAATGAATGAAGCCGAGCTTAGTGATATAATCAAAGATTTAAAAAGAAATAACATCAAATATTTATTAATCGGCAATAAATTAGATGATGCTTCTAATGCAAAAAAAAATTTTTTATCCATCAATAATATCATCTTTGTTTCGGCAAAAAATAAATTGAATATTGATGAATTGAAAAATGCTTTGGTTAGAACTGCTGTTAAAGGAAATATTAATAATGAAGCAACCATTGTAACTAATACCAGACATTTTGATGCTTTAAAAAAATTAGAATCTTCATTATTAGATATTAAGAATGGTTTAAACAATAAATTGACCGGAGATTTATTGAGTGCAGATATTAAATCTGCTTTGTACTATTTAGGCGAGATTACAGGAGAGATCTCAAATGAAGATCAGCTAGATTATATATTTTCTAAATTTTGTATCGGGAAATAATAGCCCAAATGCATCATTAAAATAAGTGTATTTTGAAAATATAATAACCAGTATATTTAATAAATAAATTTCTTTTATGAATGCAATGCACTTAAGTGATTATCTTGTTTTTCTTTTTTATTTTATTATAGTTGCATCATATGGTTATTGGGTTTATAAAAGAAAAAAGAAATCAACCATCACAGCTTCGCATGATTATTTTTTAGCTGAAGGCTCTCTTACCTGGTGGGCAATAGGCGCATCATTAATTGCTTCTAATATTTCTGCAGAACAATTTATTGGCATGAGTGGCAGTGGTTTTAAAATGGGCCTCGCCATTTCATCTTATGAATGGATGTCGGCTGCTGCATTGTTAATTGTTGCTATATTTTTTATTCCGGTGTATTTAAAAAATAAAATTTACACCATGCCGCAATTTTTGCATCAACGCTACAACTCAACGGTAGCAATGATCATGGCGGTTTTTTGGTTGTTATTATATGTAGTAGTTAATCTTACATCAATTTTATATTTAGGTGCATTGGCTATCAATAAAATATCGGGAATTGATATTTCACTTTGCATGTACTTATTAGCTGTGTTTGCAATTTTTATTACATTGGGAGGAATGAAAGTAATTGGATATACAGATGTTATTCAAGTTTTCTTTTTGGTTTTAGGCGGTTTAGTTACTACTTACATTGCTTTAAATTTAGTATCAGCAAAATTCGGATCAACTGGAACCATTAATGGATTTAAATTAATGATGCAACATAGCAATGATCATTTTCACATGATATTCAAAAAAGATAATTCCAATTACATGGATTTACCCGGATTAACAGTATTAATTGGTGGGTTATGGATCGCGAATTTGAATTATTGGGGATGTAATCAATACATTACACAAAGAGCATTGGGCGCAGATTTAAAAACAGCGCGCAGTGGAATTTTGTTTGCGTCATTTCTTAAATTATTAATGCCAATCATTGTTGTTTTACCCGGAATTGCTGCTTATGTATTACATCAGCAAGGAAATTTTCAAACGGAAATGCTGCAGAATGGAGAAGTTAATCCTGATAGAGCTTATCCTGTTTTATTAAATCTTTTACCCGAAGGATTAAAAGGTTTATCATTCGCTGCATTGACCGCAGCGATCGTTGCATCATTGGCTGGAAAAGCAAATAGTATTTCTACAATTTTTACTTTAGATATTTTTAAAAAGAAAATTAATCCTGATGCTGATGAAAAAACATTAGTTAGAGTTGGAAAGATAACTGTTGTAGCTGCCATGATTGTTGCAGTTATCATTGCACCG
>CAILAF010000139.1 GCA_903832075.1 uncultured Chitinophagaceae bacterium | reverse complement strand
TATCCACTTTCAAAACAATGGAATGACCTCGTGAAACAGCAATCTGCTCAATCTCTTTCCCCATTTTTCCGTATCCGATAATTGCTATTTTCATTTTGTATTACCTTCTAAATATTAAGATGCAAAGTGTTTTTAAGTGGCACAAAGTTAAAACTTAATATTCAATGAGACTCCCGTTTGATAATGATTTACATAAGCGGTATTAATAAGGGTTGGATGGATATTTAATGACAAATTCTCACTTACATCAAATGAAAACAAATGTGCATCCACTGAAGCATCCACCACATTAAGAAGATACAAAGCTAACACCCCAATCACCGACAAATCCCGATAACGATGAAAATAATGCTGTAATGAATTTAAATTTTCAGGATTGGCATATAAGTTTGTATATGCGTCAGGCACACCATTCAATGCATCTTTATAAGCATTAAGATATGTTTTGTATTTATTCTGATTATAATTTATAGAGTAGGCCAAAGCTCCAAAGCCAGCATATATTACAGGTACTTTCCAATATTTCTTATTATAAATTTGTCCTAATCCCGGGCAAAATGTGGACATTAATGTTGCTTTTCTTGGCGAATGAAATTTTTTTGGCAATGCTTTAGTAGTGTCAATCAAATTTACTTTGGTTGTGTCGTTAAGTTGTGCCTTGGAAGAAGTCGCATTAAAAAGCAAAAAGGTTATTACAATAATGAGTTGTAATAACCAATTCGTTTTTAAATAAATTATTGATTTATGCATCTAATAAATCCAGTATGCGTTTTAAATCATTGTCGGATTTGAAAGGAATAACAATTTTGCCCTTGCCCTTTGCATCTTTTTTAATTTGAACCTTTGTATTAAATACTGCGCGCAAATCTTCAACAACTGTAGCCTGTTCAACAGATAATGAAACAGCGTTTGATGTTTTATCCTTTGTTTTTTGAGTTGTAGTTGCTGTTTCCACTTTTGCTCCGCGAGCTAAATCTTCTACTTCGCGAACCGATAAATTATTTAAAACAATCTGATTATAAATATCAAGTTGTTTGTCTTCATTATCAATATTAATCAACGCTCTGGCATGTCCCATTGTAATATCTCCATTGCGGATTGCAAGCTGAATTTCAACCGGAAGTTTCAGCAAACGTAAATAATTAGTAATGGTCGAGCGCTGTTTACTTACTTTTTGTGAAAGTTGTTCCTGTGTTAAACTGCACTCATCTATCAATCGCTTGTAACTTATTGCCACTTCTATGGCATCCAGTTCTTCGCGTTGAATATTCTCAACAAGTGCCATCTCCAGCATTGCCTGATCGTTTGCAATACGAATATAAGCAGGCACACTTTTCAATCCAGCCAACTGAGATGCGCGAAAACGTCTTTCGCCCGAAATCAATTGAAACTTATCATTACCTAACTTCCTGACAGTGATTGGCTGAATAATACCATGTTCTTTAATGGAAGCTGATAATTCATTCAAAGCCTGTTCTTCAAAATTGGTACGTGGTTGAAATGGATTTGTTTCAATATGGCTTATTTCAATATTGGCAACAGCACCCACAACTCTGCCTTCTCCTTCCAACTTATTATTGGTTGTAATATCTGTAT
>CAILAF010000138.1 GCA_903832075.1 uncultured Chitinophagaceae bacterium | reverse complement strand
AGGAAGGTTTTAATTGCAGATACACTTTCTCCTTTCAATGGACTTGTAAAAGATATTTTAATTATTGATGATAAAATTGCTGCAATTGAAAATAATATTTCAGATAAAGCAGATCAAATCATTGAAGAAAAAGATTTAATTGTATCAAACGGATGGACAGATATTTTTTCTCATTTCTGCGATCCTGGTTTTGAATATAGAGAAACTTTATCATCAGGTGCAAAGTCAGCAGCAGCAGGTGGATTCACAAAAGTATTTGTTTTGCCAAACACAAATCCTGTTGTTCATGGCAAAGCACAAGTGGAATATATTATTCAAAAATCAACATCATTCCCTGTTTCAATTTTACCATTAGGTGCTGTTACAAAAAATATTGAAGGAAAAGATTTAGCAGAAATGTATGATATGCAAGCAAGCGGTGCTATTGCGTTTAGCGATGGAACAGAACCTGTACAAACACCCGGTTTATTTTTAAAAGCGTTACAATATATAAAAGCATTTGACGGAACCATTATTCAAATGCCGGTTGATAATAGCATTGCAAAACACGGATTAATTAATGAAGGAATTGTTTCAACTAAATTAGGATTGCCTGGTATTCCTGCAGTTGCTGAAGAAATAATTATTAAACGTGACATTGATTTGCTACGTTATACCAATAGTAAATTACACATTACAGGTATCACAACTGCAAATAGTGTAACATTGATCGCTAATGCAAAAAAAGAAGGATTACAAATTTCTTGTAGTGTTACGCCGTATCATTTATTTTTTTGTGATGAGGATCTGCAATCTTATGATACTAATTTAAAAGTATATACGCCATTAAGAACAAGAGAGGACATGATGGCTTTACGCAATGCTGTGGTTAATGGAACGATTGACTGTATTGCATCTCATCACATTCCACAGAATTGGGATAGTAAAACATGTGAGTTTGAATATGCCAAACCGGGCATGACAGGGTTAGAAACTTCTTTTGCTGTTGTCAATACAATTTTACCGGAATTATCTATTGAAAGATGTGTTCAATTATTCACTTCAAATGCCAACAAAATATTTAAACTTTCTTCATCAACAATTGATAAAGGTGCACAAGCAGAATTAACTTTATTCACCAGAGTTGGTTCAACAATTCTTACAAAAGAAAATACTAAAAGTAAATCCATCAACTCTCCATTTCTCAATACAACATTGAATGGTAAAGTAATTGGGATAATCAATAAAGGAAACTTATATTTGAATTAACTAAAACCAAAACTGCCATGGAACAAAAAATAACTTCACCTGCAATTAAAGGTGTAATCATTTCTTTGATTTTAATTTTGTTTTCTTTAGTAATTTATTTTTTAGGACTAACTGAAAATCAGCCACTGGGCTGGGTTTCACTTCTTCCTTATCTTGTTGGTATTATTTGGGGATGCATGATTTTTGCTAAACAAATGAATGGCAATGTTACTTTTGGAAATGTTTTTGCACATGGATTTAAAACAACTGCGGCTGTTACAGCGATAATGGTAGTATATGTTGTTATTTATATTAAACTGATTAATACTGGGATGGTAAATATGGCTTTAGACAAAGCAAGACAAAACATGGAAAGTAAAGGGAGTTTATCAGCAAGTCAAATTGATGATGCCATTGCAATGACACAAAAGTTTTTTATTCCTTTTGCTATTGGCGGTCAATTATTAATGAATTTAATTTTGGGAGTTATCTTTTCATTAATTGGTGCAGCAGTTGCAAAGAAAAATCCTGATTATAATCCTATAGAAAAATAATTTTATTCAATGGACTTATCTATTGTTATTCCTTTAATTAATGAAGAAGAATCACTTCCTGAATTATGTGATTGGATAGAACGTGTAGTTACCGAAAATAATTTTTCGTATGAAGTGATATTGGTTGATGATGGCAGCAGCGATGATAGTTGGAATATTATTAATCAAATCTCCAAACGCAATCATCATTTTAAAGGAATAAAATTTCAGCGGAATTACGGAAAGAGTGCTGCATTAAATGAAGGATTTAAAGCATCACAAGGTGATGTAATAATTACGATGGACGCAGATTTACAAGACTCGCCCGATGAAATTCCTGAATTAAGAAATATGATCATTGATAAAGGTTTCGATTTAGTTAGTGGTTGGAAAAAGAAACGTTACGATAATACACTTACCAAAAATATTCCTTCTAAAATTTTTAATGCAGCAGCTCGTTGGAGCAGTGGTATTAAATTGCACGATTTTAATTGCGGTTTAAAAGCTTACAGAAAAAAAGTTGTAAAAAGTATTGAAGTGTATGGAGAGATGCATCGCTATATTCCTGTAATTGCAAAATGGGCAGGCTTTAAAAAGATCGGCGAAAAAGTAGTAGAACATCATGCAAGAAAATATGGTGTCACTAAATTTGGATGGGAAAGATTTGTAAATGGCTTTCTCGATTTATCTACCATTAGTTTTGTAAGTAAATTTGGTAAACGCCCTATGCATTTTTTTGGTTTATATGGCAGCCTATGTTTTTTAATTGGATTTATTAGTAGTGCATATTTAATTGTTTCAAAATTTACAACAACAGATTTTACTCTAACCAATAAGCCTGCTTTTTATATTGCATTAGCTGCAATGATTATTGGTATGCAATTGTTTTTAGCCGGATTTATTGCCGAATTAATTGCAAGAAATTCTCTTGAAAGAAATACTTATTTAATTGAAGACAAAATAGGTATTTGAGTTGATCGGAACAAAGATAACACTGATGTAACTGATAAATTTTTTTTATGCTTTTACACGAAGAAACAACCGAAATAATTTTAAAATGTTTTTATACAGTTTACAATACACTTGGTTTCGGGTTTCTTGAAAAAGTTTATGAAAATGCATTGCTGATTGAACTAAATAAAAATGGTATAAAATGTAAGCAACAATTTTCAATTCCGGTATTCTATGATGAATTAATTGTTGGCAATTACTTTGCTGATTTATTTGTTGAAGATAAAATACTAATTGAACTAAAAGCTGCAGAAAATATTGCTAAAGAACATGAACCTCAACTTTATAATTATTTAAAAGCAACTAATATTGAAGTAGGTTTATAATTAAATTTTGGCAAAAAGCCTGAATTCAAAAGAAAAATATTCACCAATAATTTTAAATAAAATCTGTTTTATCTGTGTCATCAGTGTTCCCATCAAATCAAAAAGTTATCATCCTTGGTTCTGCCTTTCCTTTTCGCGGTGGTGGAATCGCTTCATTTAATGAAAGATTGGCCAAACAATTTATTCTGCAAGGTTTCGACACAACTATTTATACTTTTTCTTTACAATACCCCAGTTTTTTATTTCCTGGAACAACACAATATTCAACAGAACCTGCACCGGCAGGACTTTCTATAAAAGTTTGCATTAACTCTATCAATCCATTTAACTGGATAAAAATTGGAAACGAATTAAAAAATTTAAAACCAAATATTATTGTTGTGAGATATTGGTTGCCTTTTATGGGACCATGTTTGGGAACAATTTTAAGGATTGTAAAAAGAAATAAATTCACCAAGATTGTTTGCATTGCCGATAATATTGTGCCGCACGAAAAACGAATTGGCGATGTTGCTTTTACCAAATATTTTATTAAACCAATTGATGCATTTATAACCATGAGCGATAAAGTGATGAGCGATTTAAAAAACATTTCAACAAAACCTGCTGTAAAAATTGTTCATCCTTTGTATGATAATTTTGGAGAAGCCTTATCAAAACAAGATGCAAGAAAACATTTAGGACTAAATATTGATGATAAGATTATTTTATTCTTTGGCTTTATAAGAAAATATAAAGGATTGGATATTTTATTGGAAGCAATAAAAACACTTAAAGAGAATTCTCAAACATCAGACATTAAATTATTAATTGCCGGAGAATTCTATGAAAATAGAAAAATGTATGATGATTTAATTGAAACATTACAAATAAAAGGCAACTTAATTTTAAGAACAGATTTTATTGCAGACAGCGAAGTGAAATATTATTTAAGTGCTGCTGATTTTGTTATTCAACCTTATCGTCATGCAACACAAAGCGGTGTTACACCACTTGCCTATCATTTCGAAAAACCAATGTTGGTAACGAATGTAGGCGGATTAGCAGATTTAGTTCCGGATAAAAAAGTAGGATTGATTGCAGAACCAAATGCAATTTCTATTGCTCAAAAGATTGAAGAATTGTATCAATTAGGCGAAGATTATTTTTTGCCTCATCTTCGTGAAGAAAAAAAGAAATACAGTTGGAATATTTTAGTAGATACAATAGTGGAATTATAAATTTTGAATGATGAATGATGAGTTGTTGTACAAGAGTGCGACGCAACGATGATGCCATAAAATACTAAAGCTGGTAATAAAAATTTAAAATGATTTACAGAAGTAAAGCTCCATTAAGATTAGGTTTAGCCGGAGGCGGAACTGATGTAAGTCCTTATAGCGATCAGTTTGGCGGTGCTATTTTAAATGCTACCATCTCTTTATACGCACATGCTTCTATTGAACCAATTGAGGAAAATAAAATTATCATTCATTCATTAGATAAGAATGAAGAACAACATTTTGCATGGAATAAACAATTGCCTTTTGATGGAAAATTAGATTTGATAAAAGGAGTCTATAACAGAATTCAAAGAGATTATGATTTGCCAAAAATTAATTTTAAACTTTCAACTTTTGTTGATGCACCATCAGGAAGTGGATTAGGAACATCATCAACATTAGTGGTTGCCATTATTGGAGCTTTTGTAGAGATGTTGAAACTTCCTTTCGGCGATTATGATATTGCCCATTATGCTTTTGATATTGAAAGAAATGATCTACAATTAGCTGGTGGTAAACAAGATCAATATGCCGCAACATTTGGTGGCGTTAACTTTATGGAATTTTATGCTGATGATAAAGTAATTGTAAATCCATTACACGTTCGCCCGGAATATTTGAATGAACTGGAAAACAATTTGATTTTATATTACACTTCAATGAGCAGAGAAAGTGCAACGATCATTAAAGAGCAACAAAAAAATGTAATTCAAGGAAATGAAAAAAGTATTGAAGCCATGCATCATTTAAAAGAACAAGCCAAAATGATGAAAGAAGCTTTATTGAAAGGAAGATTAAATGAGTTTGGAGAAATATTGGATTATGGATTTATTCAAAAAAGAAATATGGCGCATAATATTTCAAATAAGTTAATTGAAAAAATATATGATGCTGCAAAAAAAGCCGGTGCAACCGGTGGAAAAATAAGCGGTGCTGGTGGTGGTGGGTTTATGACATTTTATTGTCCAAATGATACACGTTTTAAAGTAATAGAAACATTAAATACTTTTGGTGGAGAAATAAAAAATTACCAGTTTACGCAACATGGTTTAACCACATGGACCAGTTTATAATTTAAATTTTGAATAATTTTTATGAGCGAACAAATAAAAAAAATAATTGCAGCATCTATTGAAACTAAACAACAATTGTTGAATGATGATACCATGCAACAAAAATTAGTTGAAGTAATTGATGTTATTTCATCTGCATTTAAAAATGGAAATAAAGTTTTGTTTTGTGGTAATGGAGGAAGTGCTGCTGATGCTCAACATTTAGCTGCTGAATTTAGTGGAAGATTTTATAAAGACCGCAAAGCCTTGCCTGCTGAAGCTTTGCATTGCAACACCTCTTATTTAACTGCCGTTGCAAATGATTATAGTTATGATGTTATTTATGCAAGATTAGTAGATGGCATTGGTGCAAAAGGAGATGTATTGATTGGTTTAAGTACTTCTGGCAATTCAAAAAATATTTTAAAAGCATTTGAAGTTGCAAAAGAAAAAGGAATTATAACAATTGGTTTTACAGGAGCAAGCGGAGGTAAAATGAAAGAAGCAAGTGATTATTTATTTAATGTTCCTTCAAACGATACACCAAGAATACAAGAAAGCCATATTATGTTGGGGCATATTATTTGTCAGTTGGTGGAAGAAAAAGTTTTTACCCCTAACCCCTAAAGGGGAATTAAGTATGTTTCCATAATAATATTAAAAATTAAAATGAGTGAAGCCTCAATTAAAATGAGTGTGTATCAAAACTCCCCTTTAGGGGCCGTGGGTTTTGAGGCTATTATTTTAGCAGGTGGACTTGGTACAAGATTACGAACTGCTGTTCCTGATCTTCCAAAATGTATGGCTCCTGTAAATGGAAAACCATTCATTGCTTATGTGATTGATCATTTACAAAAACAAGGAATCAATAAATTTATTTTATCACTTGGTTATAAAAGCGAAGCAATCATTGAATACATCAATCAACAATATTCCTTTTTAAATATTCAATATTCAATCGAAGAAGAACCATTAGGAACAGGTGGTGCCATTCAATTAGCTTGCTTAAAAGCAACAGAAAAAAATGTTGTTATTACTAATGGTGATACTCTATTCAAAATCAATCTGGATAAGCTTTCTACAACTCATGAACAATCCAATGCTGATTGTACTTTATGTTTAAAACCAATGAATAATTTTGACAGATATGGTGTTGTTGAATTGAATCAACACAATCAAATCATTTCATTTAAAGAAAAACAATTTTATCAAAGCGGTTTAATTAATGGCGGTGTTTATGCTTTGAATGTAAAATCATTTTTAAATTTATCATTGCCTGCAAAGTTTTCTTTTGAAAAAGATTATCTTGAAAAATTTTATTTATCAAAAAAAATGATTGGTATTGTACAAGATGAATATTTTATTGATATAGGCATTCCGGAAGATTATCTTCGTGCTCAAAAAGAATTGATGACAGAATTTAGATGACAGGAAAGAAAAAATGTTTTCCAATTCGTGTAATTCGAAAAAATTCGTGTAATGAACTTAAAAGAAATAGATAAAAGCTGGACTTTATTTTTAGATCGTGATGGTGTTATTAACAGAGATATTAAAGACAGTTATATTTTTAATGCCAATGAATTTATTTTTTTAGAGGGTGTTGTTGATGCAATTGTTAAGCTTGAAAAACTGTTTCACATTATTGTTGTGGTTACCAATCAAAAAGGAGTTGGCAAAGGTTTAATGAGTTTAGATGATTTAAATGGTATTCATTCAAAAATGGTGAACACGATACAATCAGCAGGAGGTAAAATACATAAAATATATTTCTGTTCCGATTTAGAAGACTCCTCTCCTAACAGAAAACCCAATCCCGGTATGGCTTTTCAGGCAAAGAAAGATTTTCCTTCTATTGATCTTTCTAAAAGTATTATGGTTGGCAATAAATTAAGTGATATGCAATTTGGAAGAAATGCAGGTATGAAAACTGTTTTTGTTGCAACAACAAATCCCGAAACACCTTATCCAAATTCGTTTACTGATCTTCGTTTTAACAGCTTGGCAGAGTTTGCAGATGCTTTAACAAAATCATAAAAAATAACTTTTCTTTTCACCATCCTTTGTTACAGCCAATAATGCATTGTAACTTAGTTGTCATGAAATCTTTTATGAAAATATTTTTTATTGCAGTTTGTTTAATTATTTCTTTAAATGATTTTTCGCAAAACATTTCTGCAAATAATTTGCGTCAATTACAAGAGATTGAAATTTCTATTAAAGGTGCAGCAGACAGTATTGTTAATGCAAATGAATGGTTAGATCGTTTTTATGCTGACAGTGTTTTTATTCGCGGTTTTGTAAAAGCTTTAAAAGTTCCTTACTCTATTTATTATCCTTTCGATTCTATTAAAACCATTTCTAAATTATTGGCACCTGATAGCAGTTTTAGAATTTATACTTGGCAGGTGATGAAAGATTATGAATATTACAGGCAACGTGGCGCCATACAAATGAATACTGCCGATGGTTCTTTAAAACTATTTCCTTTATTCGATGCTTCTGATTTTACAACTGCTCCAAACGATTCTGTTCGTGATGCGAAACATTGGATCGGTGCTATTTATTATAAAATAATTTTAAAAACTTTTAATAATAAAAAGTATTACACTTTAATTGGTAGTGATGAGAACAATGCTACCACCAATAAAAAATGGATAGATATTTTAACGTTTGATGATAATGGTAATCCTCAATTTGGCGGAAAATTATTTGTTTATAACAATGATGAAATAAAACCCAAGCAACCTGTTTATCGTTTTTCTTTGGAATATAAAAGAGATGGCGGTGTAAGATTGAATTATGATGCAAGATATGATGCCATTATTTTTAATCGTTTAACAAGTGATGGTAATGACCCAAAAAATAAAGCCACATTAATACCTGAAGGAGACTTTGAAGGATTTAGATGGATAAATGGAAAATGGACTTATCTCAGCAATCCCTTTGCCAATGTTATCTTCGACGATAAACAAAGTACATTTCCAAAACCATTATTAAATGATAAAGGTT
>CAILAF010000137.1 GCA_903832075.1 uncultured Chitinophagaceae bacterium | reverse complement strand
CTGTTGATGTTACCACCGGTAAACCAAAAGAAATTGAACCGCAATTTGTTGATGTTGTTGGACAAATAAGTTTAAAGAGTTTGGAAAAAAATGACAGAAGAAGACAACAAGATGCAAGAAATCAAGGTTCAAGAAATCAGGATAACAGAAACAAATCACAAGATAGAAACCAGCAACAGCAAAGGTTTCAGCCAAGGCCGCCACAAAACAAACCGCAAATAAAACTTAATCAGCCACCAAATAAGGATAAGAAAGATTAAGAAGCAAATAACAAAATCAAAAGTTGCGCTGCAATGATTCTAAGAATCATCGTTAATGGATATACTGTTGCATAAGTTACTGATGGCACATCACTTTTTGCCATTTGCATAGCAAATGCTAATGCTGGCGGATCGGTACTTGAACCTGCTAACAATCCGCAAATTTCAAAATATGTTTTATGTAAAAAGTTTCTGGCAATTAATCCAATTACTATTAAAGGAATCATTGTTATACAAATTCCCATTACAATCCATAATAATGCATTACCACCATGAAAAGCTTCGGCTAAACTATGACCACTACTTAATCCAACACTTGCAAGAAATAAAGTAATACCTAATTCACGTACCATTAAATTAGCACTATTAGTCGTATAATTATTTAAGTAAAGAACATTTCCAAATCTGCTTAATAATAATGCAACAATTAATGGACCGCCGGCTAAACCTATTTTAACCGGTACCGGCATATTTGGAAAAGATAAAGGTATACTTCCAATGATTGCACCTAAAACAATTCCAATAAAGATTGGTGCTAAATCTGGAGATTCTAATCTCTTTAATGAATTACCAACCACTTTGGCAACTGATTCTACTGCTTCTTTTGTTCCAACTACTCTTATATTATCGCCTAATTGCAAAATAATATCACTATGCGGAACCATTTCAATTCCTGCGCGTCCCAATCTTGTTAATGTAAATCCATGTTCATGTAATTCTGGTATATCTCCTAATTTTCTATGTGTTACTTCTGTTCTTGTAACAACAATGATTCTTGAAATTAATTCACTTTGCGCTGCCTCTTTTAAATTCATATCACTTTCGCTACCAATAATAATTTTAAGTTGATTAATCACTTGCTTTGGCGTAACAATTAACAATACATCATGTTCATTTAAAATTGTATCCGGTTCAGGTGTGATAATATTACCAGCATGAAACATTCTTGAAATAACAATCGGCTCTTTCATTATTTCAAATATTCTTTTAACAGGTTGCCCGATTAATTGTTTATTTTCCAAGACCAAATGAAGAGATATTGGTTTCTCTGTTGAAGCGCTTAATTTACTATGAAATTCAATTTCAGTATCAATATTTATTTTGAATATCCATTTTAAAATAAGTATAGAAAAAATAATTCCAAACACACCGAAAGGATAAGCCAATGCATACGCCAATGTAATAAAAGCATTATTATTCGAAGCCAAATGCATATCAGTTACAGCAGTTTGCGCAGCACCTAAACCGGGCGTGTTTGTAACTGCACCACTCATAATGCCCGTCATTATTGAAACTGAAGTGCCGGTAGTAAAAAAAAATATAACAGTAATTAATACGCCTAATAAAACAATTGCTGCGGCTAATACATTATTTGCTAAAGCATTTTTTTTAAGTGAAGCAAAAAAACCAGGACCAACTTGCAAACCTATGCAATAAACAAAAAGAATTAATCCAAACTCTTTTAAAAAATTTTCAATCTGATTATTAATGTTTATTCCAAGATAAGAAACCAATAAACCCATAAATAAAATCCATGTGACGCCAAGAGAAATTCCGAATATCTTAATCCTGCCCATCCAAGTTCCAACTGCTATAACTAATCCATATATAATAACCGTTTGTGCTATGCTTTGTTGAAGAAATAATTGTTGAAGCCAATTCATAAACACATTTATTACTGCACAAAAATAATCATATCAAAAGGATTATAAAATGAGGATTATCATAGATAAAACCGCTACTTCACAATTTATTTCTTCAACTATTTAATAGAAAATTTCAATCTTTTTTATTAGAATTATTTAATCGTTCAATTACAACTTCTCCATCTCATCATTCACAAATTCCATTAATGTTTTAATATGATTTGGAGATAAATCTAATTTCAATCCTGCTGCTGCATATAATTCGGGTAATGTTTTTGTTCCACCTAAACTTAATGCGTTAATATAATTGTTGATTGCTTGTTGTTTATTTTTTTTGTACTGCATCCATAAACCAATAGCACCTAATTGTGCAATGCCATATTCGATATAATAAAATGGAACTTCAAATAAATGCAATTGCCTTTGCCATCCAATAGTTCTGTATTGTTCTAATCCCGAGAAATCAATACTGTTCGTAGAAAATTCATTTAATATTTCTAACCATTTTTCTGTTCTTTCATCAATAATATGATTTGGATTTTCATAAATCCAATGTTGAAATTTATCTATCGTTGCAATCCACGGAAAAATAGTAATCGTTCTTTCTAATTGATGTTCTTTGGCGCGTTTTAAATCATCAGCGTTATTAAAAAAACTTTCCCAATGATCCATTGAAAATAATTCCATCGTCATACTTGCCACTTCAGCAATCTCCATTGGATATTCTTTAAATGCACTCAATTCTAAATTATGTGATAAAAAAGAATGAATCGCATGTCCGCCTTCATGAACCATTGTTGTAACATCATCCATTTGTCCGGCTGCATTCATAAATATAAATGGTGCACCGCTTTCAGCCAATGGACAGTTATATCCTCCGGGAGCCTTGCCCTTCCTGCTTTCCAGGTCAAAGTGTTTTAATTCATTCATCTTTCTTAAACAATCCGCAAAGAATGGATTCAATTCTTCAAAACATTTAACAGACTTATCTAATAATTCTTTTCCTGTTGTAAAAGGTTTCAATGGTTCAACACCTAAAGGTTCTGCTTCGGTATCCCAAGGTCTTAATGTTTCTAATCCTAATTTTTCTTTTTTCTGTTGATAGATTTTTTCAATCAATGGTAACACATGCAATTTCACTGCTTCATGAAATTGAAAACAAT
>CAILAF010000136.1 GCA_903832075.1 uncultured Chitinophagaceae bacterium | reverse complement strand
TAACCTCAAAGGATTTGGCTGGTAATGAAAGGATAAGAAAAGAAGGGGGAGGTAGGAAAAAAGAGACTGAGAAGAATGGATTAAAAACAATATGCACGGGCAAATGGATTATATGCAAAATAATTTTGATATGAGGCTTGATCCACGTTTGTTGGTTGAAAATGCAAAGTCGGTAATTTCACTTTCCTACAATTATTATACAGATAAAAAGCAAACAGATTTATTAGCACCAAAAATTTCTAAATATGCTTTTGGCGAAGATTATCATTTGGTTTTAAAAGAAAAGTTGACAACTTTTTTTGAATTTATTCAGCAACAAATTGGAGAAGTGAATGGACGAACGTTTGTTGATTCGGCACCAGTGCTTGAGCGCGCATGGGCAAAACGCAGCGGACTTGGCTGGGTTGGCAAGAATACAAATTTGATAAACAAGAATTCTGGCTCATTTTATTTTTTATGCGAAGCGATTATTGATGTGGAATTAGATTATGATTCTCTTGTAACTGATCATTGCGGAACTTGCACCGCATGTATTGATGCTTGTCCAACACAAGCAATTGTGGAACCTTATAAAGTTGATGGAAGTAAATGTATTTCGTATTTTACCATCGAGTTGAAAGAAAATATTCCTGAGGAAATGAAAGACAAATTTGATAACTGGGCTTTTGGTTGTGATATATGCCAAGATGTTTGTCCGTGGAATAAATTTTCAAAACAACATCAACAGGAAAGATTTGAACCCATCCATGAAATAATAAATATGACACAAAATGATTGGTACAATTTAAATGAAAACATCTTCAAAGATTTATTCAACAAATCACCAATTAAAAGAACCAAATACAACGGATTGATGAGAAACATTGTCTTCCTTAAAAACAATTCTTAGAAATAACTATTTTCGTCAACTAAATAACTAACATACTTTGATTCAAAAAAGAAATAGAACCATTTTGTTTTTTTTGCTTCTTGGCATTTTTAAGATGGCATCAGCTCAAGATGAAAAATTTTCATATGGATTTTATGCAGCTGCTAATTACACTACCATCGGTTCGCGTTTTGAGAATTATGTTGGAGCTGGAAATCCTTCTCTTTCACTTTTCCTGTCTTACAAGCCAAGCTATGGAATAAACATTGGGCATCCTACTAAAAACGAATATTATACTTTAATATCAGATGAATTTGTAAGACGGCTAACTTTTGTTTTGCAACCTTCATATAGTGTTAATAGTTTCAGACAGCAGGACATTGACCAAAGATATAATAATTATTATCTTGAATTAGGAGGACTGGTTTACTTTCAGCCTTTTACTTATGTAACAGAGTTAACTTTTTTTTCTGGTTTGTGCCCATCGTATTTAGCCTCGTTTGATACCGAATTAATGCAATTCGGATATTACACGCGAATAAATGATTCTAAAAATTTAAACTCAGTTGGCCGCATAGATCTTTCGATACCATTAGGTATATCAATAGAAATGTCACCTTCAGTAAGTCTCGAATTATCCTACAAATATTCATTAACAAACAAAAATACCGATCAAATAATTCAAGGTCGAACTTCCTCACTCGAATTTGCTCTTCGAGTTAATGCAGTTGGGCTTGCAAGTCAGTTTACCCAAAAGGAAGAAAAATTACACGACCAAATAAAAAAGTTGAGCAAAGGTTCTTTATTGGTAATGCTTCCAACTATTAATGCTTCAGAAATTAATCAGTTGAAAGCTCAAAACAATCAAGAAGAAATTAATAATATTACCAAAGAATTAATTGACAGAAATATAAAAGTAATGAAAGAGTTCAAATCGTATTTTAATTTTTGTCCTGTTTATTTTTATATGGATACAGATGCTTATCAAGTTATCAATAAAAGATTTGACAATGTTTTTGTAAATGGAAACCTCGAAGTTG
>CAILAF010000135.1 GCA_903832075.1 uncultured Chitinophagaceae bacterium | reverse complement strand
GGTGTAAATATCTCGCGCATTACTTATGGCGAAGGCGGCCTCATTTCGCCTCGTAGAGAATATTTAAGAATCGCAAGATGGAAAACAGTCTTTGACATTTGCGCTGCTCCATATGCCAAAGGATTTTTCATCTCATCATGGCAAGGAGAAAAGCCTAGTTATACTCGGACATTTATAAGTGCAATTCCTTTTATTGGGAAATACTTAGCGGCTTCAATGGCAAAAAAAACTTATTATCAAATAGATACAGAGCAGATGTTATTTAGTGTTTTGCATAAAACTATTCTGGCAGCTATTGATTCCGTTACAGAAGGAAAAGGTCTTAGAGCTTTAACTGATGCTGAAAAACAAATTAAAGAGATTAAAAATCTTTAGTGCGCATGACCAGTGCAGAATATTTCACTTATCAATTTTATACTTGGGAGTATCGAGGCAGGGGATGGCATCTTTCGAATACACCCATTCAATTAGAGCCACCCTATATTCCTTTTGTTCGACATTTTCAAGAGCCACCAGTTGATGATGGTAAACATCATACTTTAATAAGTAAGATTATTGAATCTTTTAAAGAACCCGAACAACTTGCTCAAGAAAATAATTTCTCACTTGATTATGAAAATTTAGAACCATTTTCTTTTGATGATGATACTGACCTTACAGCTTTCCAAATTAAGTTACCTAAGAAAAGAAACATTACACCCGAAAGGATGAAAGTATTATTAACAATGCTTTCATATAATGAGAGTCCTATATCGTTTGAAATTATTGGAAACACTAAAGAAATCATCATTCAATTTGTTTGTCATAAGCGTCACTCATATTTAGTATCTATAAATCTTAAAGCATATTTTCCTGAAATTAATCTTGTTCAAGACGATAAATATCTTGAAGGAATTTTTATAACAGACAACCCCGTTTTTGTAACAGACTTTGGATTGAAAGAAGAATTTGTTCGACCACTTCCAGTATTGAAAAATTTTAGTCTTGATACTCTGACTTCTTTCTTTGGCATATTAGAAAATTTGCAAGAGGAAGAACAAGCCGGACTGCAAATACTATTTACCGGAGTTGTAAATTCTTGGTCAGAAAGTATCATACATTCTGTAATACTCGAAAATGGCAAATCATTTTTCTTTGATTCACCGGAAAGCCCTGAACTTGCATATCAAAAAATAAATAGTCCATTATTTGCAGTCTGTGTTAGGATGTTTGCACAATCTAAAACATTAAATGAAAGTGAGGAATTGCTAAACAATATCACTATTCCATTTTTAAAAAATACAAATAGTTCATGTAATTCATTAGTTGCACTTCCTTCGAAAAATTATGATATACAAACAAGACTAGAGGATATTTATCGAAGAGAATCACATCGTTTAGGAATGTTATTAAATGCTGATGAACTAATCACACTTTTACATTTTCCTTCTGAGAGCATTGTATCAAATAAATTGTATTCGAGTAGGCGAAAAACAAAAGAGACTCCGGCAATTGCACTTAATAAACCTTTTATAATTGGCAAGAATATTCATAATGGATTTGAAGATGCTGTAACACTAAGTATTGATGATCGACTAAAACATACACATATTATCGGAGCAACTGGTACAGGTAAGTCTACATTAATTGCAGGCATGATAGCCCAAGATATTGAGAAGGGATTAGGCTTGATGTTGCTTGATCCTCATGGAGATTTAGTAGAAGATGTTATTGCACATATTCCCTTAAACAGATTAAGTGATGTTGTATTAATTGATCCATCGGACAATGATTTTCCAATTGGCTTAAATATTCTACAAGCACATAATGATAATGAAAAAGAAATTCTTTCCTCTGATTTAGTCGCAACTTTTAAACGCTTTGCTACTTCTTGGGGAGATCAAATGAATGCAGTGTTTAGTAATGCAGTGCTTGCAATACTTGAAAGTTCAACAGGTGGAACATTACATGATTTAAGAAGATTTTTAGTTGAGAAAGAATACAGAGAAAAATTTCTGCAAACGGTTAAAGACCCTTCAGTATTGTATTATTGGTATAAAGAGTTTCCAATATTAAAGACTAATTCTATTGGCCCGATTCTTACAAGACTAGATACTTTCTTACGACCTCGTTCCATCAGGAATATGTTGATTCAAAAAGACGGATTGGATTTTGAATCATTAATTAATTCTAATAAAATTATCCTGATTAAATTGCCACAAGGATTGATTGGTACAGAAAACAGTTATGTATTAGGTTCATTGATTTTATCTAAGATTCATCAAGCAGCATTTTCAAGACAGAGCAAAATCATTAGGAACCCTTTCTTTGTTTATATCGATGAATTTCAAAATTTCATTACACCATCTATTAAAGAATTACTTACTGGAGTTCGTAAATATAATGTTGGATTAATTCTTTCGCATCAGGATTTGCAACAATTGCAACGTGAAGATTCCGAGTTATTAAACAGTATTTTGGGTAGTGTATATACACGAATTATTTTTCGTGTAGGCGAACCGGATGCAAAGAAATTGCAAGATGGCTTATCATATTTTGATAGTATTGATTTACAAAATTTAGGAAGAGGTGAAGCTATCATCAAGATTGAACAACCTCAATATGATTGTTCTTTAAATATTGAACCCTTACAAAGTATTGCAGAAGATACACGCAAGCGTAATTTAGATTCTGTTGTAAATCATTCAAGGAAATTATATGCTAAAGAAAGAAATGAAGTTGAAGAATTATTATTTGAAGCACATTCGTTTAAGCCTAAAGAAAATAATAAACCTAAAGAAACAACTGAAAGGAAAATTAGTATAGAGGAAAAAATAAAGCCTTTAGTTTCTCCTTCAATTCAAAAAGAAATAATAGAACAATCCTCTGTTAAAGAAAATAAAGAGAAGAATATTCAGACTGATATTTCCACTCACCGATACTTGCAAACTCTTGTTAAGAAGATGGCGGAATCAAGAGGATATATTGCAACACTTGAAGCCTCAACTGATAATGGTCTTGTTGATATTTTATTATCAAAAAATAATAAAACAATTGGTGTTGAAATATGTGTCTCAACTGATGCTGATTGGGAAGTGCATAATATCTCAAAGTGTATCAGTGCAGATTTTGATGAGATTGTTTCACTTTCAGGTGATATAAAACAATTAGAAAAAATAAAACAGAAATGTTTAGAAGCTATACCAGACTTTGAAAATAAAAATGTTCAATTCTTCACTCCCGATAAATTCTTTTCTTATTTAGGTCAATCTGAAAATACTATAAAACAAAACAATATTATTACTACCAGTAAAGGGTACAGAATAAATGTTTCTTATGATTCAGTTACAGATGAAGAAATGGGAAGAAAGAAGGCAACTGTTGCTCAAATTGTTTTGAACTCATTGAAAAGGATGAAGAAAAATGAATAAATTTTTATAATGCAATTATTGATATTATACTTCTGTAAAGTCTCAACCTAATAAGATACCCCCAGCACTAAAATAGTTTCCATATTTCTGAAAGATATCTGATATATAAGGTTCTCCTAAAGTGCCAATTGCACAGGAATTCATTTCTAATGCTGTTGCTACTAATTGAATAGTCATTATTAAAGCACCAGCATCACGCCAAATTAAACTTACTGGATTTTTATATTTCGATTCGGTTCTTTCGACATCTGCTAAAAACCAAATTAAAGTTGCGTTACTTAACGATAAATTCATATTTACGTGAAAAAAGAAAGATTCAAGTTTCGCCTTATCAAGAATGAGTTTATTTAATCGATGATTAAATGGATCGTAATAATATAAAAAACGATTTTCAAAACTGTCAGGTAATGATACCAAAATATCTATTGGATGTATAGCTCCTGCCGAAGGACTTGTTCGATGAGTAAGAATTAAATCTGTTTCTGAAATCTTTATATTTTTCACCTTTGCAGAAAACCACAAAAGACTACTAAGTTGTTCTAATGTTATTTTTGAAAAGTTTCTTTCTGATTTTCGGAAATTAAGGATTTCCCCTAAAGGCTGAGTTAATTCAAAATCAGGTTTCTGTAATTGAATAAAATCTTCAAATGAATAACTTTTACTTGGAATCTTTTTAGGATTACTTTTTGGTTTAGGATTTTTGCCAGTTTGCATTTTCCAATTTTTGTATCACATCAATGTATTTATAACAACCACGGCAATTGCCACAAGGGATATTACTCTTATGACATGAATGCGCATAGTATAAAATTTCTGGTGGGACTTTGGACTGTATTACTAAATCAACAGATGACAGATATATTGCAGGAGAAAAAATATTTATATTGCCTTCTTGATATTTCATTAAATTATTTATTAAATGATAGAATTCCTCAGTACCATCTTTGTGGAATCCATCTGACAAAACAGAACCAACTAGTAATTCATCAATTCCACCAATACTAATTGCTTTCATACATGCTAATGTAATCAAGAGCTGATTTCTATAAGGCCACCATTCGGAGGAAGGGGCAATATCAACCGGCAATTTCTTTAGTAAATCACCACTTCCAAGTTGACTACAATCAACATCAATCAATACTTGTTTAATTCCAAGTATTTCACAGACAGCTTTACTTGACTGTAGTTCTGCTGAAGCTGGCGTTTGTCCGTAATTAATTGTAAAT
>CAILAF010000134.1 GCA_903832075.1 uncultured Chitinophagaceae bacterium | reverse complement strand
TGCAAGATAAAAACTATCGTCAGGCTGTAACTGCTGCCGGCAGTGGTTGTATGGCTGCATTAGATGCTGAAAGATATTTAAGCGCAAAAGGACTTGCATGAAAATGTTAAATGCTAAATTATAAATGTTGAATTATGATTTATTAATCATCAACAGCTTTAATTTAACATTCATCATTTAAAATTTATAATTTCAAAATGCTCTCTATTCATTTACATCAAGTACATTTTCATTCTTATCATGGTTTGTATGATGAAGAGAAAATATTAGGTAACGATTTTATCATTGATCTTATCGTAAAGTACCATCCTTCATCTATTCCAATTCAATCCATTCATCAAACAATTAATTATGTTGCTTTGTATGAATTGGTAAATAAAAGAATGAATCAACCAACCGATCTATTAGAAACTGTTGCAACAAAAATTGCAGAACAAATACTGAATGAATTTTCTTTAGCCGATGAAGTAAATATTTCTATCAAAAAAATAAATCCACCGATAACATCTTTCAAAGGCAGCGTTGGTGTTAGTTTTGAACTCAAAAGAAAGAAATAAATAGCTGCTATCATATTTTATGAAAAAGATTTTAATCAGTTTATTTTTATTCATTTGTTTTTCTTCTTATTCGCAGGAAACAATTGTGTTGTTTAAAGAAGCTGCCAATTTTGAATATAATTTCAAAGAAAAAGAAGCATTAGATAAGTACAAACAAATATTAATTGCCGAACCCAATAACATTAAAGCCTTGGTGAAAGCAACAGAATTAAGTTGTTCAACAGGAGAGCGGTTGCCTATAAAAAACGATAAACGAATTACATTCGAATCTGCTTTGGCTTATGCACAAAGAGCAGTTGCAGCAGATTCAACTAATGCAGATAGTTATTATGCATTAGCACTTGCATCGGGAAAAATGACTGAAGTTGAAACGGAAAATAAAAAAGCAGCAGCATTTGTGCGTGATGTGAAACTGACTGCTGATAAGGCTTTGCATATTAATCAACATCATGGTATGGCCAATTTTTTAGAAGGCAAATGGCATTATGAAATGATTACTTTGAATTGGACAAAACGTTTTGCAGTAAAAACTTTATATGGTGGATTACCAGATGCAGATATTGATAAAGCCATTGAATATTTTGAAAAATGCAAATCAGCTGAACCTTATTTTATGTTGAATTATTTATATCTCGCTAAAGCATATAAAGAAAAAAACAGACCGGCACAAGCTATTGAAGTGTTGGATAAATTAGTGAAATTACCAATAAGAACAATTGATGATTCAGCCATAAAAGCAGAAGGACAAAAATTATTACAAGACTTACAGTAAGTAAATAACCCAAGTCAAGATATTTTAAATTAGTTGACTTCTATATTTCTTTCTTTTTCCATCTTCCACTTTTCATGTATAAATAAGATGGGATAAACATGCTTATCCAATATAACCATTCACTCATCCAACCAATAGTAATGGGTAAATTAAATTTCTCCAATACCAAATACACATAAATAACATACAAACAAATGGTGAATGCTTCAATTATTAAATTCACTTTAGAACTTCCAGTTCCGGTCACTGCATTGAGCCAAATTACAGAGAACGACATTAATATCATTGCTGTGGAAACCACACGCAGCACAGGTATGGCTGTTTGAATAAAATCTTCTCCTTGTCCATAAATTGATAAAAAAATATGAGGAAATGCATTGATTATTATTCCAACAGTGCAAGAAAATATAAAAGATATTTTAATAATCTTCATAATCAATTCATGAACACGATCATGCAAACCTTGTCCGATGATATTACTCACCATTGTATTAGTTGTTGCAGCAAAAGCCCAAGTAAAACATCCAAAGAATCCAAAAATATTTCGCATTGCATTTGAAATGGCCAAATCTCTTGTACCATGATGTTCAATCAAAATATAAAAGAATTCCCAACTTAAAATACTAATGGCATTTTGAAGAATTAAAGGAGATGATTGCACTAAAATTAGTTTAGTATGTTGTGCATCGTATTTCCAATTTTTAAATAATTGTAATTGCTTGGCGATTCCCTTAAAATGTATCACTAAAAAAATACTGCCTAATCCAATAAACTCTGCAATCACTGATGCATAAGCGGCACCATTAAATCCTAATTGCGGCAATCCTAATTTTCCATATATCAAACAATAATCCAACGCAATATTGCTTAATGCTTCTGCAGCAGTGCCAATCACTAAATATTTACTTTGATTTGTTCCAACTAATAATGCATTGCGCATTTGATAGAGGTATAAAAATATCAATCCAAAAATTCTGATTCGTAAAAAACGAACAGCCATTCCAACAATTTGCTCATCATGCAATGACCATCGCAAAATAACCGGTGCTAAAAACCAGGTAATTAATATTCCTACAACAGATAATGCAATGGCAATTCTAATTCCTTGAGAAAATAAATTACCAATTTCATCTATTCTGTTTTCACCAGCACGTCGGGATATTAATGCTTGCAAACCGTTATTTAAACCTAATCCCAGCACAGCAAAAATTAAATAATAAACGCCTGTAATGCCTGCGACAGCTAATGCTTGCTGACTTAATCTTCCTAGGAATATATTATTGGTAATGAAATTTATTTGCGGCACAATGATAGCAGCAGAAATAGGCAAACCAATTTGCAGTATTTGTTTAGATGAGATTTTTACCCTTAAATCAATATGATCTGTTCCATTTTGCATAAAACGCAGTAAAAATAATGTTTTGTGTTTTGCCAATCTGTTTTATTGATTGCGATGGTTTATTTATCATTGCACATTATATTTGAGGAATGGTTGAAAAAAAGATTAGTATTTACGGAGAATTAGAAGCACAATCGCCTTTTAACAGCGATCAGTTATTATTGGAAGTAAGCGATACACACATGGCTTTATTAGTGAAGATGGCCAGTAAAGAACAGATAGCTGCTTTAGAAATATTTACTTTTAATAGTTTAGAAAGTGATTGGTATGATATTTTTTTTCAGGTAAGAACACAATCTGTTATTTTGGATAGAAGTTACAATGATACTCGTGTATTTTATAATTTGAAAGAAGCAGTGATTGTTCCTGTAGAAAAATTTAATACCAATTCAGCCGATGATTATTTGAGTACTATTCATGGAGAACCAACGAATCATGTTGTTAAGTTTGATTATGTAAATATTGTTCCACAAGTTGTTACTGTGTATAGAATAAAGAATGCATTGAACGATATGGTTAATTCTAACTTGATGATGGTAACACCAAGGCATATTTATTCAAAAATAATAGAGCAATTGTTTAAAGATGGTAAATCTTATTATACCGCATTTATTAAAGTGCAATTATATTATCATCAGTTCATTGTTGTTTTAGCGAATAATAATAAACTGCAATTCATTCAATGTTACGATTATGAAACTGCTGAAGATGTTTTGTATTATTTACTAAATATCGTTCAACAATTTAATTTATCTGTTGATTATACTGAAATTGAAATATCCGGCTTCATTCAAACGCGCAGTAATCTTTTTGATTATATTCAAAAAGTTTTTCCAAAAGTTTATTTTGATAAAGTATCTGATGAGTTTTTATTAAAAGAAAATTTAGAAAAATATCCTCCGCATTATTTCTCTCCATATCTTAATCTTGCGGTATGAGAATTATTTCAGGAAAATGGGGTGGTAGAAGAATTCATCCTCCTGCAAAAATGCCTTACACAAGGCCAACCACTGATATAGCTAAAGAAGGATTATTTAATATTTTACAAAACAGAATAGATTTTGATGGTATTAAAACATTAGATCTTTTTGGCGGCACCGGTTGCATCAGTTATGAATTGGCATCGCGCGGAGCAACTGATTTAACTATCATTGAAAAAGATTCCATCATGCATGCATTCATCAAAAAAAATATGGAGATGCTTGGTATGCAAAACACTCAAGTATTAAAGATGGATGTATTTAATTTTTTAAACTCATGCAATGAGCAATACGATTTTATTTTTGCTGGCCCTCCTTATGCATTAGGAACCATTGACGAATTACCCAAAATAATCATCGAGAAAAAGATTGTTGCAGATGAGGGTTATTTTATTTTAGAACATACACCTCGAAATAACTACGAGCAATATAAAGGCTTTAGCTTTGTACGACATTACGGTACCACTTTATTTTCTTTTTTTATCAATGAATAAACAGCAATTAAGAAATATTTATAAACAAAAAAGAATTCAACTTTCAACGAAAGAAAAATTTAAGTTGGATGATTTGTTATTACTGCAATTACAAAAAATAAATGTAAGTAATGTGCAAACTTTGTTTTCGTATTGGCCCATGCCACACATGAATGAACCGAACACAATTCCGCTCACAAATTATCTGAGACACATGATTCCGGGATTACAAATTGCTTATCCTTTGATAAACATAAATGATGCATCTATGAAAGCAATTTTAATTAATGAAGAAACAATTTATCATAGCAATCAATTTGGAATTAATGAGCCTGACAGTAAAGACGAAATGAATTCATTGGATATAGATTTAGTTTTTGTTCCTTTATTGGCTTTTGATGTAAATGGGAACAGAGTTGGCTATGGCAAGGGATTTTATGATAAATATTTAATGAATTGTAATGATGAAATTATAAAAATTGGTTTCTCTTATTTTGAAGCAGAAGAGCTGATTGATGATGCCAATGAATTTGATGTACCTTTATCTTATTGCATCACACCCGATTGTATCTATGAATTTTAATTCTTTTTTTTTAAAGTCGTTTCGTATTCTTTTATTTCCGTTTGCATTGGTGTACGGATTAATTATCATCATTCG
>CAILAF010000133.1 GCA_903832075.1 uncultured Chitinophagaceae bacterium | reverse complement strand
TTATGACCTTCATAATTTTTGATTTGGTCATCTGATAATCCTTTGGTGGAGATAGATAATTTTTTTACAATATATCCGGGTTTTGTAATTTGAATAGTATATTCTAAATTTGGTTCAAGATTAAAAGAATATTTTCCATTTGAACTTGTAGAAATTTGCTGAACAACAGTACTGCCCTTATATAAAGTTACAACAGCCCCTTCTAATTTTTTATTATCCTTTGTTATAACCCCGGAAATTGTAAATTTGAATTGAGCTTGAGCACAAAAAGAAGTAAACACAACCAAAGCAATAACAAAAACGCTTTTCTTAAACCCTGTTAATTGTTTATTATTTATTGATTTTAATATTGTGAAAATGTTCATACAGTTTTAAAATATTCCTTCTCTTACTTGCTTGTTTTTTTGGGACTGCGAATATCGTAAAATTTAAGCAATTTCAGATTGAAAAACCCAAATATATTTTCATTTTATATTTTGTTTTGCCCAAGAGAGGCAGTAATGCCTTATTTACAAAACTACTATAAAAATTTTGATTAATATTAACCGAAGTTGTCAAAAGTTGAATAAATATAATCATTAACTTTTTGATACCTTTAATAACTAAAGTGATAGTTTCCTCAAAATTTTAAAGCAAGATTAATGTTTATTGAAGTACGTTTTATTCTGCTGAAAAGAAGAAAAGAACATTTAAAAGGCAAAAACCAACTTCTTTAAAGAATATGCTGGAATCTTTAAAGGTTTAGCTGGAATCTCCAAAGAAGGCGAAAACGGGTTAGTTAAGAAAAGGATTTGAGTACTAAACAATACTAAAAATAAAATGAGTGTTGCTGACTTTGCACCAAGAAAATCAGGTGCGGAGGGAATTATTTTTCTTTGGCAATCTTTTTGAGGCGGACAATTTCTGCTTCAAGAGCTTTAATATACTTCTCCTTATAATCATCTCCGTGGAAGTGCATATTTTCCGCCTTTGCTCCCAATCCCTGAACCAGCTGATTATTTGATACATTGAATATCTGGGAAGCATCAAAATTCATCAGCTGAGATATATCTACGTTTAATAGCTTTGCTATTTCCTGAATACGGGAAATTGTGAGGTCAATTTCATTTCTCTCTATTTTAGAATAGCCACTCACACTCATATCGAGGTCGGCAGCCATTTGTTCACGTGTGATGTCTTTCAGTTCACGAAACTTTTTAATGTTATCTCCTATATTCATGCCGCAAAAGTAGCAAAATAATCTTTTGAGTTGCAAATTACAACTTATAAATGTTATTCGTTGTTTTTTTTATCACGTGCTTTACGCTCTAAAAAAAACAATGAAAACAAAAATTTTAATTGCATTTGTAATCTCCGTGCTTACAATGCCCGCCTGCAAAAAGAACAACCCCACTCCTGCCACAACACCTGCACCGCAGGCGAGTGTAGTTGGAACATGGACAATAAATTCTATTTATGAATCATCAGTTATTAATTCTCAAGGGAGCCAAGACCCCAATCCAAACATCAACGGGAGTGCCACATTGAGCTTTGCAAATAACAATACATATATCTCAACAAACACAGATTTTACAAGAATAGGTACGCCAGCGGCAGCCACAAATGATAATGGAACATATAGTCAACCTGATAGTCTATTGATTTCATCCAATGTTTCTGGATATACAATTAAGGCAAAAGTTATAAAAATAACTTCTTCCGAATTGTGGATTAGATACCAGCAGGTATATATGGTTCACAACTATTATGAATGTCATTTTTCAAGATAAAAATATATGAGCGAAAAATTAAAAGTAAATCTAAGAGTGGGAGCCTTTCTGGTTTTAATTTGTTTTGGAGCCAGCAAATGTTACGACTGGGCGCACAATAGTGTTGGCAACAGTAATAATTCTTCCAGTACACAGTCAAGTTCTGTTACTCATGATTGTCCACATTGCCATGGGAGTGGTCAAAGGATAAACAATGTAACTGGCATTTTTGGTAGTTGTTCAAGTTGTGGAGGAACTGGAAAAGTTTCGCAGGAGCAATATGACAGACTAAGTAAATAAACAAAAAGAATATTTTTTATTTTTGCAAACTAAAATTAAAACGATAAAATTATGGAAGACATTAAAAAAGGGGATTTTGTTTACTTAAAAACAGGTTCTAACAAAAAGTTTGTTTTGTCAATTGATGGTGATAGTGCCGTTTGTACATGGGAAGATAAAAACAAGCCCTATGAAGCAACTTATAAATTAATTCAACTTACAAAAAAAAGTGGAGATGAACCGTTTAGTGATATAACGTTGGGTTAAGAATTATTCTTTTTGCAACATCTCAGGAATAAAAGTTGCTTTGTAAAATATAAAAACATCTCCTTTATAGTCCTCCCATATAGTTGTAATATTCCCGTTTTGGTCGCAAAGGTCATCAACCAGCATTCTTGTATTTGGTTTTAAAGAAACATATTTATTATATTTTTCTTTTATCATAACAATATCTCCACTTTTAAAGTTTTTTTTCTTTGTCATACTTCAAAAATAAAAAACGCAAAACAAAAAACAAAGTGTTTTTTAATTCCACTTATAATTTACTGCCACATTCATCATCCTGTCAAACAAATCAGAGTTGTTTCTCCTGTTAAACTTAAAACAAAATTCATTCAGATAGTTTTGTGTATAGCTCCTGCCAATGGAATGGTGAATGCCAAGAAAGTTTCTCTTTGCATTGGATATGGTTTTGTGAACCCATGGCAATACCTTATGAGCATAATTCATTGTCATCTTCAATTGCTCATGTGAACCAACAATTGACTTAAGATTATTGTAGTGCAAGGCTCCGTCTGTTATTGCATGGGCTTTAGAATCCACTGTCTTTGCAATCTCTGGAAGTATGTCTTTTGTCTTCAGACCATCTATCTGCACCATTTTTATAAATTTAACAGCTCTGTCAGCCCTGTATTTATCTTTATTCCCTTTGTTAAGGATAGATTCCGCCATAACCAAAACGGTTGTATTTCGTGGGCTTCCCTTGCCTCTTTTCATTCTTTGCTTATAAATGGTTTGGACATGGTGCTTTAATATTCTCTTTCCATACTGGTCTCTCTCAA
Source organism: uncultured Chitinophagaceae bacterium (assembly GCA_903832075.1). Lineage (GTDB taxonomy): Bacteria > Bacteroidota > Bacteroidia > Chitinophagales > Chitinophagaceae > CAILAF01. The sequence continues at coordinate 762 of CAILAF010000133.1, read as the reverse complement.
TGGGTGCGGTGGTTACAAAAAACGCCTCGTCAATCTCCACTTGGTCATTGAGTTTATAAGAAGCATCTCTTTTGCCCATTGTAAGTCTTATTTTGTGCATCATTAGCCAGATAGGCTTATAAAATTTATGCCCTATTTGTCTTTGCATTTCAAGGGCGGAGAAAGACTTTTTTGTGCTTGTGATAAACATCATTGCCATATACCAATAAACAAAAGACAGCTTGCTATTTTCCATTACAGTGCCGCTTTTTAATGAGGTTCTGAAACCACACTGCTTACATTTGTAATAACTTATCGTGGAAAGCCAGTAGTGTTCTTTGCATTGGCATTTTTTGCAGGTAACTCCTGTCTTATCTCTATACATTTTGAAGTGAGATTTGCAGCTTTCTTCAGTTGGAAACTGATTAAAAAATTCTTTGAAATTCATCTTGGTTATTTCTTTGTCTCTGATTGTTTAATAAGGATAAATTCCATATAGTTCTTTAGAGTACGTTTCTCTTTGTCCGCTTGGGCTTGCAAGAGGTCAAAAATATCTTGTGGCAAGTGAACTTCTTTTCTGATTTTGTGTTTTGCTATTGTCATTTTTATTTTGTGTTTTATTATTACGGTACAAATATACGTATCCTTTACGTAACCACAAAATTTATTTGCACTTATTTTTAGAAAATAATATTAAAAAGAAAGGATATAAACAAAAAAAATCAGGTATTAACCTGATTTCTTGGTGCAAAGTTGGCAACACTCACTAAAAATAATAATTAC
>CAILAF010000132.1 GCA_903832075.1 uncultured Chitinophagaceae bacterium | reverse complement strand
TTTAAAAAAATTATCTAAAGATGAAATGAAAAAAATTGGTGGAGGAAAATACATAGAAATAATTATTGACGGACAGAAACAATTAATTTGGGTACCAGAATAATTATACCTCTCAGAATAAATTTAATTAACAAAAGTTAGCAGTACAGCCAGCCAATAATTAAGAAATAACAATCAATAAACTAGTGAACATTGTGTACTTGATTGCTCCACTGGAATAAATCAGTTTTGTGTTTTGATAATACTGGCTGTACTGCTTGATTTTATGTTATGCTCAACAGAATTTTTCAAATACAAAACAATAGGTGAAGCTATTTTGCGAATTTTATTAACTTCTACTGAACCCGGAAGCGCAAAAAGCATATTTTCTTAACTCCTGCCAGACTGGGTCGTAAAAAAAATGAATTTTCTTAACTTCCAGCGGACTGAGAAGTAAAAAAAGTGATTTTCTTAACCTCTACTATACTGGGATGAAAAAAAAATGATTTTTCTTAACTCCCGGTGGTCTGTGAAAGGAAAAATGCGAAAAAATGATTGTCGTGATGAACCGGAAGGGTTATTTCTTTGAATTTTTATAGGTTACAGTCAATCTAATATAGTATTATAGTGCATTTTATCAATTAAAATAGAGTTTTTTATATCAAATGTCAAACTTTTTAAAAATCATTTCTTATGATGAACAGCATTAATTATTTTTTACTCGCTTCAGACGAATTATCCACTTTTGGAAGTCGTTCTATCTCTATTGTGGATGTAAAGAAATCAAAAATTCCGGCAGTTGTACCGTTTCTGACTATTGCGAACCAAAGTTTGCTTGAATTCCGAAGTGCACTTGAACGTGAATCGAAAAATCCTTTTATTAAGATTCAGAACGAAATGGATCACGTGCGCAACGCTTCTTTTCTATCTTTCCGGTCGGGATGCGAATCGGCAGCATCACGCACAAAGGAAGGTTTTAAAGCGGCCGGCAATACATTGTTAGATGTTATAATCAAGCAAGGATGGAGTGCACAGGCTTTGGGAATGAAGGTCAAATCGTCGGTTTTTCGGAGCATCATTTCCGAAATCCGCAGTAAACATGCTGCTGAACTGGCATTAACCGGTCTGGATGAATTGCTGGACGAGTTGGAAACTGCACAGAACAATTTTGAAATAGCAGCCCAAAAAGCGGTGGATGCAGCTTCAGCTAATAACGAACCTACTGTGGCCGAAACCCGACCTAAATTAGCGAATTCACTTCGTTCGTTATTCCAGATTATCACGTTGCAGGAAATATCAGCTCCTTCGGCAGACGTTACTGCGCTAATTGCTTCTATTAACGAATTAATCACCGTGTCGATGACTACCGTAAAAGCTTCAAGCACCCGGGCGGAGAATAAAAAGAAGACCGACGAAAGCAAAATAACAACTACGGAAACCAAATAGCAAAATAATAAAAGCATAATCTCCGCTAAGTGGGGATTATGCTATAGTTATTTAAAACAAACATTAAATAAAATATTATGGATCATTATTATGTAAACAAGAATGCACAGCCCAACGGCGACCACGAAGTACATACATCTAATTGTAACTACCTTCCATCCCTTGATAATCGATTGTATTTAGGCATTTTCAGTAATTGTGCCGACGCTGTAAAAGAAGCCAAGAAATCTTATTCGCAATCCAATGGGTGTTATTATTGTAGTAGAGCATGTCATACGAGTTAAGAAATAAACCCAATAAAAATTAAAACTATGCCATTCAATTATAGCCATACCAAATGTCCTAAATGTGGACACACATCTTTTGAATTAGTAGAAGATGCACCATCTCATTCAAATTTTAAAATGTGGTATATGAGATGTAGCTCATGTAAAACCTTTTTACATGCATCTAGCTATATTAATATTAATTCTCAGATTGAGGAGGTTAAAAAGAAATTAGGAATATAGTAAATAGATTATGGAAACAATTCAAGAAATTAAACCGGGACCTAAGCCCAGAAAAGATGATGGTACGCCTGACAGAAGAAGGCATGTTACACCGGATTATAGCCCCAAATATCCGGATTTAGACCCTCACAAACATAAACCGGGTGATTGATTAATTGTACGTATTGGGATTTACTCTGCTAGCGCGGTTCTGTTGGCTCATGCTAATAGAATTTGAGTTGATATTTCAGAAAGTAACATCAAGCCTGCCAAACGGATATGTTTATTAAAAGGGCAAAAGGTAGTGCTGGTTGTTGGGAATTGTGATCCCAACTGTATAGTATTATCAGAATTTTTAATCTTTCGACCACTCCTGATTACAAATCCCAGTGACAGTTCGCAGACTTTTTATAATTAAAATGCATATCCTGCAAGACAGGGGGTTAATGAGAGAAGTAAATATAAAATCAAACCGGAATCCTTGTTCGAATGAGGGAGGATTTCGGGAAACTAAATACTTAAACAAAAAGATATGTTGAAATTTAAATTTAATCATCCGGAACATTCAGACGAGAAGTTGAATCAGAGTATTTATAATATTCTTGAAACAAATAGATTGCTTTCTTTAGCAACCGTTGACTCTGATAAAAAAGCCCATATTAATACTGCATATTTTTCATTTAATGACAAATTGCATTTGTTTTTAATTACTGATC
>CAILAF010000131.1 GCA_903832075.1 uncultured Chitinophagaceae bacterium | reverse complement strand
GCCGCTGGTGTATCTGTTATGCCGCCAGGTGTAATGCAGAGTAGCTATGCACGGCCAGGATAAACGCTGAAAGCATCTAAGCGTGAAACCTTCCACAAGATGAGTTTACTTTTAAGGGTCGTCAAAGACTATGACGTTGATAGGCTACAGATGTAAAGCTAGTAATAGCTCAGTCGAGTAGTACTAATTACCCGTATGCTTTATTTTTTATTTTCTTCAGTGCTTCTGAAGAAAAAACTCTTGATGATAGCTTTTCCAATATGTAATTTATTAATTTGAAATATTAATTTCAGATTTCAAATTCTTATGGTGGTTTTGCCGGGGGTGTTCACCTCTTCCCTTTCCGAACAGAGAAGTTAAGCCCCTCATGGCCGATGGTACTTGGATTTATTCCTGGGAGAGTAGGTAGCTGCCGTATTTATATAGCCTTTCCATTTTTGGAGAGGCTTTTTTATTTGCACTAACTCTCACTATATTCGTTGTTCATCTATTTTTGGAATTAATAATTACACATATTGCCATAGCTGTAAACCCGATTACAAGAAAACACAAGACCTTGCATTTGTGTAATGCAATCATTGAGGAATTAGAATTAAGAAATATTTCTTTTACTGTGTTTAATGAAAAATGGCCATCGTCGTTTGATGGCTATTCAGATGTATGGATTATTGGAGGTGATGGTACATTGAACTATTTCATTAATCATTATCCTAATTGTGCCATTCCATTGTCTGTTTTTAAAGGGGGTACCGGCAATGATTTTGCCTGGATGTTGTACGGAAATATCTCTATTAAAGATCAGGTAAAAAGAATTTTAGAAAGTTCGCCAAAGTATGTTGATGCAGCTAAAATGAATGAACGACTTTTTATTAATTGTGTTGGAATTGGCTTTGACGGAGAAATTTTAGCATCTTCCATGAACAGTATTCGTTTCATTGGCGGACATATTGGCTATCTGTTAGCAGTGATCATAAAAATATTTTCTTTTAAAGAACATCAGTTTAGTATTACAACTTCTTCGAAAAAATGGAATGAACATTTATTATTGTTGATGGTAACTAATACCATAAGAGCCGGTGGTGGATTTTATATTTCTCCTGATGCATTAGTGAATGATGGTAAACTGAATTTGGTGATGATAAAGAAATTATCTGTTTTTAAAAGATTACGCTACTTGCCTGTAATTGAAAAAGGTAAACACTTGCATTTGCCTTATGTTATTTCTACAACGGAAAAACAAGTAAGCATCATTGCCGATAAATTGGCAGCCGTGCAATTGGATGGTGAATTATTATATGCACAAACATTAAATATAGAAGTATTACCCAATAAATTTTTGTTCAGGTATTGAGTTTAATATTTTTTCACATAAAAGTAATGTAAGATTATACTTAATAAATTAGCTTTACAAAAACCGTAGCTTCATGAGACTAGTCATTTTATACTTTTTTTCTTTCATTGCAATGAATGCATCAGCTCAATCATTAAAAGATATTGAACAGAACCGAATTAAACTACCTAATGGATGGAGTTTGACACCTGTTGGGAAAAGTTTAGACTTGGGTGATCTGCCATTAAATATTGTAGTTAGTAAAAGCAAAAAATATTTAGCTGTTACCAATAACGGACAAAGCAAACAAACGATTCAGTTGTTTGATGCAAGGGAAGAAAAACTTTTGCATGAGGTTACTATTCCTAAAAGTTGGTATGGTTTAAAATTCAGCAGCGATGAAAAACATTTATTTGCCAGTGGAGGTCATGATAATATTATATGGCAGTATGCTATTGAACAAGATACTTTGCGTTTGAATGATTCGATTGTAATTGGAAAAAAATGGCCAAATAAAATTTCTCCAACCGGTATTGAGGTAGATGATGAGAAACAATTATTGTATGTTGTAACTAAGGAAGATAATTTACTGTACACTTTTGATTTGAAAACAAAGTCTATGAAAGACAGAGCACCATTAGGTGCAGAAAGCTACTGTTGTTTATTATCGCCCAATAAAAAAACATTATTCATTTCATTATGGGGTGGAGATAAAGTTTTGTATTACGATACTGAAAAAAAATATATCACCAAAGAAATTAGTGTTGGTGATAATCCCAATGAAATGTGTTTATCTAAAAGCGGAAGATATTTGTATGTTGCCAATGCTAATGATAATTCCGTTTCTGTTATTGATGTTGGCCAGCAAAAAGTAATTGAAATATTAAATGCAGCATTATATGCCACTGCACCCAGTGGATCAACAACGAATGGAGTTGCACTAAGTGAAGATGATAAAATATTATATGTTGCCAATGCCGATAATAATTGTTTGGCAGTGTTTGATGTAAGCAATCCAGGCAGAAGTTTTTCAAAAGGTTTTATTCCAGTTGGTTGGTATCCAACTAATGTAAAAGTGATCGGCAAAAAAATATTTGTAAGTAATGGTAAAGGATTTTCTTCAATGGCAAATCCTTATGGGCCTAATCCTTATGGCAATAAACAAAATGTAAATTATCAAGGTGGCGACAATCAAAAGCCTCAACAAGTACAATATATTGCCGGTTTATTTAAAGGCACTTTAAGTATTATTGATATTCCCATAGACAAACAATTAAGTATTTATTCTCAAGCAGTTTATCATAACACTCCTTATACAAAAGAAAAAGAATTAAAAGCAGAAGGACAAAGTGGTAATCCAATTCCTTATAAAGTTGGGGATGCTTCACCAATAAAATATGTATTTTATGTTATTAAAGAAAACAGAACATACGATCAAGTGTTAGGTGATATTAAAGAAGGAAACGGCGATACCAGTTTAGTTTTATTTGGAGAAAAAATCACTCCTAATCTTCATGCATTGGCAAAAGAATATGTGTTATTAGATAATTTTTATTGCGATGCAGAAGTAAGTGCGGATGGACATAACTGGAGTATGGGTGCTTATGCAACAGATTATTTAGAAAAAACCTGGCCAAGCAGTTATGGTGGTCGTGGTGGTGATTATGATGCAGAAGGGAAACGTGCTATTGCGAATAACAAAGGAGGATTTATTTGGGATCAATGTTATAGAAGCAAAGTTAGTTTTAGAAATTATGGCGAGTTTGCTGATGAAGGTGGTAAACCAAATATTGATGTTTTAAAAAATCATACTTGTAATTATTTTACCGGATGGAATTTATTGGTGAGAGATACTACTCGTTTCTCGCAATGGAAAAGAGATTTTGATTCATTGCTTGCTATAAGAGCAGTTCCGCATTTTAATACAGTTCGTTTAGGAAATGATCATACAGAAGGAGTTCGTAAAGGAAGACCAACACCATTTGCGCATGTTGCGGATAATGATTTATCTGTTGGTTTGTTTATTGAATATTTAAGTCAGAGTCCGATATGGAAAGAGAGTGTTGTTTTTATTTTAGAAGATGATGCACAAAACGGACCAGATCATGTTGATGCACATAGAAGTCCAGCATACATCATAAGTCCGTATATAAAAAAACATACTGTTGATCATACCATGTATTCAACGACTTCTGTTTTAAGAACCATCGAATTAATTTTAGGTATGCCTCCAATGACACAATACGATGCTGCTGCAACACCTATGTGGCGTAGCTTTACATCGAATGCGGATGTTAGTCCGTTCACTCATTTGCCAAGTAATATTAATTTGAATGATAAGAATGGTGTTGTAACAACAGCATCTAAAAAAAGTGATTCATTTGATTTTAGTAAAGAAGATAAAGTTCCCGATCTTGTTTTTAATGAAGTATTATGGCAAGCAATTAAAGGAACATCTGCTCCTGCACCGGCACGTGCTGCATTTGTAAAAGTTACAAAGAAGAAAAAGGATGCGGATGATTAATGAATAGTATTAAGGAATGTTTTCGCCAATTATTGCAATCCAAAGTTTAAACCAATCTTCTCTTGATAAATGAATAGCATTGGCTTCTTTGGCTTGTACTAATCTTTCTATTTTAGTTGTACCAATAACAGGAATTATTTTGGATGGATGTATTAATAAAAAGGCAATCAAAATTTGATTGATGCCTGTAGAATATTTTTCTGCTAATGCAGATGCTGTTGAAATAATGCTTCTAAAATTTGCATTCGATTCATCATTAAATAAACCACCACCCAATGGGGCCCATGCCATTGGAATAATTTGATGTTGCAAACAATTATCTAAAATACCATTTGTAAAAGGAGAAGTATGAATGATAGATATTTCTGTTTGATTGTATTCTATTTCAATATATCTTTTTAATGCATCAACATGATGCGGTAAAAATTTCGATACGCCGAATTGTAAAATTTTTCCTTGCTTCTTTAAATGAAATACTGCATCTGCTACTTCGTGCGGATCTAATAATGGATCGGGACGATGAATTAATAATACATCTAAATAGCTTGTTCCAAAATGTTTCAATGATATTTCAGCAGAATGAATAATGTGTTCTTTAGAAGTGTTGTAAGATTTTATTTGATGATGTACTCTATTTTCCGACATCATTTGGATACCACATTTTGTGATGATCTTTATATTAGAACGAAGCGAAGAATCTTCTTTTAAAGCATTTCCAAATTCTTCTTCAGTAGTATAATCTCCGTAAATATCTGCATGATCAAAAGCATTTATGCCATGTTGCAAACATGCATCAATCATAACTCTATAATCTTTCGTCGAAAATTGTGCGCCCCATTTACCCCAACGCATACATCCGGCAATTGGCGAAGCAATCATTTGCATAAAAATATTTTGAAAGATAAAGTTAGTAAATAATTATACAGTTGGTTCCTGCTGACTTAAACAGTGCCAGCTACCCAAGCCCCAAATAACATCTGTTGAATCAATACCAATAACTTTTCTATCAGTAAAACATTGTTGAATGATTGATAAAGCCACATCATCTTTTTTACTACGATAAGTTGGAACAACAACATATTTATTGGAGATATAAAAATTTGCATAGGATGCAGGCAGGCGTTGATTTTCATAAATTACCATGTCAGGCATGGGCAATTCAACAATATTTAATTGTTTACCATTCAGCAAACGCATTTGTTGCAATTGTTT
>CAILAF010000130.1 GCA_903832075.1 uncultured Chitinophagaceae bacterium | reverse complement strand
TACTTCAATCATTCTTTTCTTTCCGTCAACAGTTGGGCGAACACCAATGTTCATCATGCCTTTTAGATGGACAATTGACGATTGACGATTGACGATTAGGTTTTTACTCCTAACTCCCCACTCCCCACTTCCAACTATTTCCACTTCCACTGCATACACCCCATTTCCGGGAATTAATTTTTCTTCACTATCAATATGCAAATTCGCAGTAGGAAAACCAATTGTTCTTCCTAATCTATTGCCTTCAATCACTAATCCATCAAAAAAATAATCGTAACCTAAAAATTCATTTGCACGTGCAATATCATGCACATTCAATGCTTCACGAATTTTTGTAGAACTAATTGTAACTGCATTTAAAACATGTTCAGGAATTTCTTTTACGGTAAAGCCATATTGTTCAGCAAAATATTCTAACAAAATAAGATTGCCTTCACGTCCTTTTCCAAAATGATGATCGTAACCAATAATAATTGTATGCGGATGAAAATAATGCCAGAGTAGATCTTTGAAAAATTGTTCAGCAGTTAAATTAGAAAAGTGATGATCGAATGGTACAACCACCAAATGATGGATACCTGCTTTATCCAATAATTCAATCTTTTCATCAAGTGTATTCAATAATCGTATATCGCTCGGTATAGAAGAAATTATTTTTCGCGGATGCGGATGAAAAGTAATGATAACAGTTTCTCCATTTACTTTGGAGGCTTCATTTTTTAATTGTGTAATAATTTGTTGATGCCCCAAATGCACGCCATCAAAGGTTCCTGTGGTAATCACCGCATTTTTAAAAGCGGGCAAATTTTCCAAACTTCTGTGTACCATCATAAAAGTGCTGCAAATATAACATGCATGAGTAATGTGGAATGATAAATAATTTATAAATACACAATTTTTCTTCACTTACTTTTGTGAAATCAATCATCAGTAATAAAATTCCTTCGGGTTAAATAATATGTCATTATACGCAGCACGCGGAGTTTCGGCACAAAAAGAAGAAGTTCATCATGCAATTAAAAATTTAGATCAGGGTTTGTATGCACATGCTTTTTGCAAAATGTATCCCGATTTTTTATGCGGTGATGATGCGTTTGTAAATATTTCTCATGCCGATGGTGCAGGTACAAAAAGTATTCTCGCTTATTTATATTGGAAAGAAACCGGTGATGTATCAGTTTGGAAAGGTATTGCGCAAGATGCAGTTGCAATGAACTTAGATGATTTATTATGTGTTGGTGTGTATAATGATATTTTGTTTTCTTCAACCATTGACAGAAATAAAAAATTAATTCCCGGTGAAGTGATTGAACAAATTATTAATGGTACACAGGAATTATTTAATGATTTGAAAAAATATGGAGTGAATATTCATTATCTCGGCGGAGAAACAGCAGATGTTGGTGATGTAGTTAGAACCATTGCGGTCAATGGAACAATGACGGCAAGGTGGAAAAAAGATAAACTCATCACCAATCAAAATATTAAAGCAGGAGATTTAATTGTTGGATTTGCATCATCAGGTCAATGTAGTTATGAAAAAGAATATAACAGTGGATTAGGAAGTAACGGATTAACAAGTGCAAGGCATGATGTGTTGAGTAAATATTATGCTGAAAAATATCCCGAAACTTTTGAAACATCTTTAAATAAAGAAGTTGTTTATATTGGCAAGAATAAAGTAGAAGACCAACTTGCGATTCACAATTCTCTATTCACGATTGGCAAACTTCTTTTATCTCCAACAAGAACTTATGCACCATTAATGAAAGTATTGCTGCAAGAGCATTTCAACGATTTGCATGGTGTGATACATTGCAGCGGTGGCGGACAAACCAAGTGCATGAAATATTTGCCACAAAATTTTAAAATTGTAAAAGATAATTTATTTGAAGTACCACCTATCTTTCAATTGATACAATTAAATTCAGGTGCCGATGCAAAAGAAATGTATCAGGTATTTAATATGGGGCATCGGTTAGAAATTTTCACTAATGAAATAGCTGCGCTTAAAATGATTGCCGTTGCAAAGCAATTTAATATTGAAGCAAAAATTATCGGCAGGGTAGAAGCATCAGAAAAAAAAGAATTGATATTGCATGGTAGTTTTGGACAAGTGCAATATCTATATTAACAACCTATTCTTTATTATTTGAATACTTTTTTAACGCTCAATTCGTTACTTGTGTAACTTTGTACAATTCAAATCATTTCAATGTCAGAAACAGTTGTATCGCTTAGTGGCGTAAATATTTATCAAGGATCAAATCTTGTTTTGCAAGATGTAAACTTTACTATCAGTAAAGGTGAGTTTGTTTATTTAGTTGGCAAAACAGGAACTGGTAAAAGTAGTTTACTAAAAACTTTATATGGCGAATTGCCTTTGCGTGAAGGAAATGGTGATGTGGTAGGATTTAATCTCCGTGAAATGGATTGGAAGAAAGTTCCTTTTTTAAGAAGAAATCTTGGTGTGGTGTTTCAAGATTTTCAATTATTGACTGATAGAAATGTGCATGAGAATTTGCGTTTTGTTTTAAAAGCAACAGGTTGGAAAGATGAAAGATTAATGGAAGAAAAAATAAATGATGTTTTAGAAAAGGTTGGACTGAAAAGTAAAGGATTTAAAATGCCTTTTGAAATGAGTGGTGGCGAACAACAACGTGTAGATATAGCAAGAGCTTTATTGAATTCTCCTAAATTGGTTTTGGCAGATGAACCAACAGGAAATCTTGATCCTGAAACAAGTGATGAGATCATGCAATTGCTATTTCAAATTGCAAAAGATTATGGAACTTCTGTTATTATGGCAACGCACGATTTTATTGTGATCAACCGTTATCCTTCTAGAATGTTAAAAACAGAACGTGGCAAAGTGATTGATAGTGCCAATGCATTTAATGTAGCAGATTAATTCTTTTATAGAAAAAAAATTACGTCCCGTTTTTTGCGGGACATTTTTATTTGTATGATTGCAGAAATTAAAATAAGAAAAGCAACAATTGATGATGCAAGCAATCTTGCAGCATTATGTTGTAAAACGTTTTACGATACGTATCATGTTTTCAATACAAAAGAAAATATGGAAATGTTTTTGGAACAACATTTCACGATTAATAAAATTATCAATGAATTAAATGATGTTGCAAATACTTTTGTTTTATTATTTGAAAGAGATGAATTATGTGGTTATGCAAAAATAACTGAATCAAAAGCGCCGGTTAGACTTGTAAGTCTTGCTGTTATTGAGATTGCGAGAATTTATTCTATAAAGGAAAAAATTGGAAAAGGTATTGGAAAATTATTGATGGATGAATGTGTTGCAATTGCCAAACAAAAAAAGAAACAGTTTATTTGGTTGGGTGTTTGGAAAGAAAATAAAAGAGCTATTTCTTTTTATCAAAAAAATGGGTTTGAAATTTTTGATGAACAAAATTTTATTTTAGGAAAAGATGTTCAAAACGATTGGTTGATGAAAAAGGAAATATTTTAATGCGGCAATTTTTTACTTAACAAACCATAAGTCCATGTTCCTGCAATTGCACTTAATAAAGTAACCGCAATTACTGTTGCACCTGTTCCAATTTGTGCAAACAATGGTCCAGGACAAGCACCGGTTAATGCCCAACCAAAACCAAATAATAATCCACCAATAATTTGTCCCTTACTAAATTCTTTTGGATAAAATTTTATTTCTTCACCATAAATTGTTTTTACTTTAAATTTTTTGATGATGAAAACCGAAATCGCTCCTGTTATAATAGCAGAGCCAATTACACCAAACATGTGAAAACTTTGCAGGCGAAACATTTCTTGGATTCTAAACCAGGAAATTACTTGCGATTTTATTAAAATAATTCCAAAAAATATTCCTGCAAAAAGATATTTAAAATTATGCCACCACGGATGCACCAATTCACTTTCGTTAAAACACATGGCATCTAGCGATCGTACTTCAAAATCTGTATTTGTATTTTTTATTTGCATTAATTAAAGTTTTAAAATAAGTGGAAGAAAAAAATTGGCTGCAATAAATCCACCAACCATAAAAAAAATAGTTGCAACAATGGATGAGAATTGTAAATTACTTAGTCCGGTAATAGAATGCCCGGATGTGCAACCACCGGCATAGCGAGTTCCAAAGCCAACTAAAAATCCGCCAACAACCATCAATAAAAATCCTTTTAACGATAATAAGGTTTGCCAGTTAAAAATATCATGCGGAATTAATTGAGAATAATTATTGATATTGTATTGATGTAACTCTTTTATCAATGCAGGATTGAGTTGTACAGGATTGGGATCAACTAATATTGTGCTTGAAACTATTCCACCAAAAATAATTCCAACTACAAAAAATAAGTTCCAAACTTCTTTTTTCCAATCGTAATTAAAATAAGAAATTTTTGAAGGAAAGCAAATTGCACACAAATGCCGCATGGAAGATGAAATACCAAAAGTTTTATTTCCAATGATTAATAAAAACGGAACAGTTAATCCAATTAATGGTCCTGCAACATACCAAGCCCAAGGTTGAGATAACCAATCTAATACATTCATACTATACTAATTTTATAGACAATTATTTTTCAAATATAAGGGAAAAGATTTTTTTACAAATTACAGATTGCTGATACCTACTCGGTGATTGATATATTCATTCTTTTCTAATTCATTAAGAATGAAAAGCGCGATATTTCCTGCGTTAATTTTATATTTATTTGGTGTTGGAGGATAATCAGCTGAAGTAATATATTTTCCATCAGCATCCTCATTTAAAATATCGGGTGCACAAACAAAAGTCCAATTAAGATTTGATGTTTTTAAATAGTTATAAGCTTCTAAATGTTCTTTTCCAACAGCCAAATAAATTTCAGGATAATCTGGTGAATCTATAATTAATTTATTTTGACTATCATTTAAAATTCCCATTCCACCTAATGCAATAATTCTTTTTACATTGGCATTATTCATTTGATGAATAATATTTTTAATTCCTAAACTTCTTGTTTTATCCAATCCATCAAATGATCCGCCTAACACGGAAATCACGGCATCACTTCCTTTTACAGCATTGTATACTTCAACTTCATCAAACACAAAACCTTTAATAGCTTGTAATTGATGATGACTTTTTATGTCTTCATCAATCAAACTTTCTACATTTCTTCCAAATGCTTTTATTGTATAATTTTTTGCTAAAGCAAGATCAATAACATGCTTACCAACTAATCCGGTGGCACCAAAAACTGTAATGGTCATAAAATGATTTTTCTAAAGTTACATCAATCAATTTACTGAAGCAAGTTGTTCAGTTATTGATTCCATATAAATACTGGTGTGGCTTTCATTAAAAAAGCATTCTCCATTTTTGATTAGAAGAATTTGAGGTGATTCATGCGGCACTTTGAAAGTTTCAGCAACTTGATTAGAAATTTCTCGATGATTAATTAAATCTACAATATAAAAATCAGTTTTATCTGGAACTTCGTTTTTGTCTAAACGACTTTTGACAACACTACTTATGCTGCATCTGATACTATGTTTAAAAATTACTTGAGGTTGAATAAATGACTTATTGAACACATCATCCAATTGATCAATGGATGTAAGAGAAATCCAATTCATGCTGATTATGGTTTTCTTAAAGCATTGGTGTAAGGGCAATTACCTTTGCGATAGGGGGAACAAGACGACAATAATGCAGTCACTGTTGCAAAACAAATAATCAAAAAAATGATTTTTTTCATAGACATTTATAATGTTAATAAACGTTATGTTTTATAATTTATTTTTCAAAGATAATATTTGAATGCAAATTGCAGCTATAATATTTGAAGAATTATGAATATTTTAATATTACCCTTAAAAATCAATTATAATACTTTTAAAGTAAGTTGATTAATTTATGAAAGTACATTTTATTTCTATAGGTGGAAGTGTAATGCATCAATTGGCTATTGCATTGAAGAGAAAAAATTATGAGGTAACAGGCACGGATGATGAAATATTTGAGCCTGCTAAAACTAATTTAGAAACCGAAAATTTATTGCCTAAGCGAATTGGCTGGCAGCCGGAATTAATTACTTCTGATATTGATGCAATCATTTTAGGAATGCATGCAAAAGCAGATAATCCGGAACTGATTAAAGCAAAAGAATTAGGACTAAAGATTTATTCTTTTCCTGAATATATCTATCAAGAGAGTATTAATAAAACAAGAGTTGTTGTTGGTGGAAGTCATGGTAAAACTACAACAACAAGTATGATTATGCATGTGTTAAAAGAATGTCATCAGCAATTTGATTATTTAGTAGGAGCAAGGTTGGAAGGATTTGATCAATCAGTAAATATTACTGATGCACCGGTAATTATTTGCGAAGGAGATGAATATCCTGCAAGTGCCATTGAAAAAAAACCAAAGTTTCATTTTTTGTTTCCGCATATTGCAATTTTAACAGGTATTGCTTGGGATCATATTAATGTGTTTCCAACCTTTGATTTTTATTTAGAACAATTTATCATCTTCATTAATAAAATTGAAAAGAATGGAATATTAATTTATAATGAAACAGATGCTGTATTAAAAGATTTAGTAGAAAAAAATAAAAGGAATGATATACGTTATCAGTCATATCAAATCCCTGAACATACAATTGTCAATGGAGAAACAACTGTTATAATTAACAATGTAAAAGGCGAGTTGAAAATTTTTGGTAATCATAATTTACTCAACTTAAATGCAGCTTATTATGCTTGTAAAGAATTGGGAATTAATGCAAGACAATTTATAGATGCTATTGCTAATTTTACAGGAGCTGCTAAACGATTGGAGTTAATGGCACATAACGCTGAAACTAATGTATATCGTGACTTTGCACATGCACCAAGCAAAGTAAAAGCCACCATTGATGCAGTTAAACAACAATATCCAAATCGAAAATTATTAGCTGTTTTGGAATTGCATACATATAGCAGTTTGAATGAACAATTCATGAAAGAATATAATGGTGCAATGGATAAAGCTGATGAAGCGGTGGTATTTTATAGTCATCATGCATTGGAATTAAAACGTATGCCTGTACTGCCAAAAGAAAAAGTGATAGAAGGATTTAATAAAAAGAATTTATTAGTGATGAGTGATAAAAATGAATTATGGAAATGGTTACAACAACAATCTTTTACAAACGCAAATTTGTTATTAATGAGTAGCGGTAATTATGATGGATTGGATATAATTGGCTTTGCAAATACTATCACAAAATGATGATTTAATAGGAAAGCGTTCAAGTGAGTGATGCAACTAAGTAAAATCTGTGTTACTTTCGTCGTTAAAATAAACATTCACTTCGAATGAAATTACAACTAACCCGTTCGATTGCTTTCATTGATTTGGAAACTACAGGTATCAATATAAGCACTGATAAAATTGTTGAAATAGCAATTGTAAAAATTTCTACTGATGGTTCGCAACAAATAAAAAGAAAATTGATTAATCCGCAAATGCCCATTCCTGTTGGTGCAAGCGATATTCATGG
The DNA here is from genome assembly GCA_903832075.1 of uncultured Chitinophagaceae bacterium. GTDB lineage: Bacteria > Bacteroidota > Bacteroidia > Chitinophagales > Chitinophagaceae > CAILAF01. The sequence continues at coordinate 246 of CAILAF010000130.1, read as the reverse complement.
CATTACTGATGAAATGGTGAAAGATGCACCAACTTTTAAACAAGCTGCGAATGAGATCAAACAATTTATTGATAATTGCGATTTAGGTGGATACAATAGCAATCGTTTTGATATTCCATTATTGATTGAAGAGTTCTTAAGAGCAGGATTAGAATTTTCTATCGAAGGGAACAAGTTTGTAGATGTACAAAAAGTTTTTCATTTCATGGAACAAAGAACTTTAAGTGCAGCGTATAAATTTTAGTG
>CAILAF010000129.1 GCA_903832075.1 uncultured Chitinophagaceae bacterium | reverse complement strand
CTTCATCATTTGCCAACACAGTTCCTAATGCTTCGCACCAATTCACTTCACCATATCCGCAAAAAGCCAAGCGATAATGCATCAATACTTCCTGTTGATATTCATCTGTAAAACTTTTCCATTCATCTTTTTCAAATTCAATAGATGCATCGCCGGGACATGGATGATTTATATTTCCTTCTTCTTCAAAAACTTTTATTAATTGCGTTATGCTTTCAGCTTTCTGTGTTAAGCGATTAAAGAATGTATGAAACAATTGCAAAAAAATCCATTGCGTCCATTTATAATAATTAGGCTCACAAGTTTTTACTTCTCTGCTCCAATCAAAACAAAAACCAATTTTATCTAACTGCGCTCTGAAATTATTGATATTATTTTCTGTGGAAATAGCAGGATGAATTCCATGTTCAATCGCATATTGTTCGGCAGGTAAACCAAATGCGTCATAACCCATTGGATGCAAAACATTAAAGCCTTTTAATCTTTTATATCGAGCAAAAATATCTGAAGCAATATAACCCAACGGATGACCCACATGCAAACCTGCACCGCTTGGATACGGAAACATATCCAACACATAATATTTAGGTTTGGAAAAATCGTTGCTCACTTTATAAGCATTCGTTTCTTTCCAATACTGTTGCCATTTTTGTTCTATCTCACGAAAATTATATTCCATATTTCAATTTGCGATATGCGATTTTGAATTTACGATTTATTATTCTTAACTCCATTATTTATGACAGAGTAGATAATTCTAACAAAATTTTTATTTGCAATATTTTATCTTGCATACTTTCACGACCGTTACAATCGTTTAAGAGTGTGCAAATGTAAGTGTTTACAGTACATTTGCGATTGTTGAATCTTTCAAAAATAATACATGCCGGTAGCAGGAAAATCATCAATGAAGCGCAGTAAGCCAAATTATATTTACAGTATTGTAGGTGTTTCGTTGGTTTTATTGATCATGGGAATCATGGGTTTATTGTTTTTAAACTTCCGTGAAGTGTCCACCAATTTTAAAGAAGATATACGCATGAGCGCCTATTTGCGCACCATGAATAAGGATTCCATTAGTTTAATTCAGCAATATTTATCCAAGCAACCCTATGCAAAAGATGTAGTGTATGTAAATAAAGAATCTGCCAAACAAATTTGGAATAAAGAGAATAATGAAGATTGGGCAAAAATTTTAGATGTGAATCCTTTGCCCGAAAGCATTGATTTTTACGCAAAGGCAGAATATGTTCAAAAAGATAGTTTAGAAAAAATTGAAACTAATTTAATGAAGATATATGGCAATCAAATTACCGATTTACAATATCCTGAAAGTTTAGTAAGTAATTTAAATGAACGCACATCCAAAATTGGTTTGATATTTTTAGTGGTTGCCATTGTTTTAATTGTAATAGTTATTTTTAGTATTGATAATACTATTCGATTGGCAATGTTTAGTAATCGTTTTTTAATAAAGACCATGCAAATGGTTGGTGCCACACGTGGCTTTATTGCCAAGCCAATGAATATTCGTGCATTAATTAATGGATTAATCAGTTCGGGCATTACCCTATTTATTTTATTCAGTTTAATTCAATGGGCCGATAGCCAGTTCCCTCAATTAAAATCATTACACAATACCGAATCTACTATTGGATTGTTTATAGGAATCATTGTAATTGGTGTAGGAATCTCTATATATAGCACACACAGAAGTGTGATCAAATATTTGAAGATGAGTTTGGATGATTTGTATTAGAAGATGAATATGGACGATTGACCATTGACCATAGTTCTTAAATTTTTGTTTTTTCTATCGTCTATTGTCCATCGTCTATTGACTTTTCCTATATTGCAGCTCTTAAATTTTGAATCATGAGTGTAACTAAAAAAAATATAGTTGAATCTGCGCCATTATTTGGAAAAGAAAATTATCAATGGATGATTATTGGTGCAGTAATTATTGCATTGGGAATGTTTTTAATGAGTGGCGGTAAAAACCAAGACCCAAAAGTTTTTGATTACAAAGTAGTGTACAGTACCACTCGTGTTACCATTGCGCCGATACTAATTTTATTGGGTTTAGTGGTAGAAGTTTATGCCATCTTTAAAAAATCTAAAGCATAAAAATTATTTAATCATATTTGAAGCGGTGTTATCACCGCTTTTTTTGTTTCTTTATTGTTCAAATCAAAACTAATTTATGGATACTTTACAATCAATCATCATCGCCATAGTTGAAGGATTAACAGAGTTTTTACCGATATCAAGTACGGCACACATGAAATTCACCAATCCATTAATTGGAGTAACGAATACGCCATTTGTTGATATGTACGAAATAGTCATTCAATTAGCAGCCATCTTAAGTGTGGTAACTATTTACAGAAAAAAATTCTTTGATTTTAAACATATCAATTTTTATATCAAATTAGTTATTGCAGTTATTCCGGCATTAATTGGCGGATATTTTTTAAAGAAACATATTGATGCAGCTTTAACCAATTTAAATTTTATTGCTTATGTAATGATTGCCGGTGGAATTATTTTATTATTCGTTGATAAATTATTTGCCAACAATACTATTAATGAAGAAGAAAAAATATCTTTTCCAAAAGCATTCATCATTGGATGTTTTCAGGTATTGAGTATTATTTTTCCGGGATTAAGTCGCAGTGCTGCAACAATTGTTGGTGGTATGAGTCAGAAATTAACTCGAAGTGTTGCTGCAGAATTTTCTTTCTTTTTAGCCGTACCAACCATGTTGGCTGCATCCGCAAAAAGTTTTATGGATGTTTACAAAGAACACAAAGAAGTTTTGGTGAAAGATAATTTCATCACCTTGGGAATTGGTGCAGTCGTTGCTTACATCGTTGCATTATTAGCCGTTCGTTTTTTTATCGGTTATTTACAAAAACATGGTTTCAAAATTTTTGGATGGTACAGAATTATATTAGGTATTGTTGTGTTGATATTGGTTTATCAGGGAATAATTAAATAGTTTATTATAAATGTTGAATGTTAAATGATAAATTAGTGTTTAGGAATATGATAATTCAACATTTAAAATTTATCATCTAACATTTCATTATGCTAACTGCTCCCAAAAAAATTATTAATGCATGGGCAATGTACGATTGGGCCAATAGTGCCTATTCATTGATTAT
>CAILAF010000128.1 GCA_903832075.1 uncultured Chitinophagaceae bacterium | reverse complement strand
TGTTTTAAGAAATATTTACTTTTCTTTCTCTTAAAAGAAAGAAAAGATAACAAAAGAAAGTTCAAGGCTACAGAAAAATAGTAACGCAAAATCAATAAATGCACAATAGAAATACAAATGTTGCATTCACAGTAGCACAAAAGCTGAATAAAGCGATAGAACAAACGGCCGTATATCGTTTGTTCTTGATTTTTTTCTCCCTTTTTTGTATCAAGACAAAAAAGGGAATATAAGTTTTATTACAAATAAAGTAATAAAAAAAGCTACCGATATTTGTATTTTACTTTTGTATTTGTTTGAAATATCCTTCCAACTTCCTTCGAGACTCCTTCTGGTCTCCTTCTGGACTGCTTTTGGATTTCTTTGAAGTTTCTTTTGGCCAAATGCAACAATTATTGCACTTGCCCCGAACAAGGTAAGGCTGAGGTAGGAACAGGGCCACAACTAAACCCCATTAATTTCTAAAGTAGCCACGCCCTTCTCACAAAGTAAACACAGCGTATTACTATTATAAAAAAAACGCAGCGTCCTCTAAAGAGAGACGCTGCGAAAAAAGAATATGTAATTATTTTTGTTTAAGATAATCGAGAATAGCTTCTCTAATATAAACGTTCTGTAAAATATTCTTGATCTTATCATCCGTTATATTCAGTGCCAAAGCATAAGCGCCATTTTGTTCATTTATTATGATAGAGGAAATTAGAGCGCTTTGTCCCTCATTATTATATTTTATATAAAGCAGTTTGCCCCCATTGATCTTTACTGAAGCAAAAGGCGTAATGGTAGAAAAGTTTCTAAATATCTTTATTAATTCTTGATAGTAATAGTTACCATAATAAGAATTGGATAATAAGTGTTGATCGCTGCTTATTATTTGATTTTTAAAATTAGCACTGTCGGATGAAGTAGCAATTTTTTGCAGCTTTTGTATAAACTTAAATTCGGGACTTGAATTGCTGTTTGCTGCATAATAATTAAACGCAAGATAAACAGCCGTATAATCCTCAGGCGGTACCTGGTTGGTAAAAGAGATACCCGAATTTCTATTTACAAAGTAAAAAGGCGTCATATTATTAGTAACTACATTCTTTGCTATTTTTCCCGGAAGATTATTTGGAGAAAGTGAGCCTACCATATTAAAAGGGTCGGAAAGGTTCAATTCACTTGTTAAATAGAAACCATCCGTTGACACATGTATAGCAGCAAAATATGGGTATTGTTTTTTGGCAGAAACAAAATTGTAGCGAACAATCATATAGTTTCCGGATTTAAATTTACTTACAAACTTTATATCATCATACCCATTTAGTATTGATTTTATCAGGTTGGCATTGAATTGATTTGAACGAAAAGTAGTATCATATAATTTGCTGATGGCATTAATATTATTGCTCTTCATTAATTTAAACAGTTCATATATCAGGTATTCGGGTTTGGAATGCACATCATTGTATTTCTCTTTTTCAATGTTTTTTCCATAATAATCAGAATAAACAAAAGTTTTTATATCTCCTGCGGCAATAAGATTTCCGCCCGTTTCGTAAATGGGAAATGGTTTATAAAAATATTTGCTGCTTTCCTGTGCCTGCGCAGATACTGCAAACAATAATAAACAAGCGATGAAATGATATTTTATCATATAATATAAATTAGATTGATTTAAAATTTGAATTCAATTCCATCCCAAATAGGAATTTCATAGTTTGGCTCAAATGATATGGGACCTAATTGCAGTTTGAATTTTATATTAGCCTTTGCTTTACCAATATTGATAGTACCATGAACCCCCGGTTCCGGTTTTTTACAATTACCAATACCTGCCCATGTACCGCTAAATGTATTGCCAATGCCAACAGAAGCTTCTGCAGAAAGCTCTATTGCATCATCAGGTTTACGAGATGCATCAAATGCTAAACCATCATCAAGGCTTGGATCCCAGTAATAAATTTTAACAGCACCACCTGCTTTTACTCCAATTCTTAGAAATCCTTCCGCTTTCAAATTAAAATAAAAACATGCGTCGCAGCCGGTAGGTGTATTGTCTCCGAGTTTTCCGTAAAATTTTCCTACACCGTCAAAACTTATTTTTCCGGTAGGACCGGCGAAAAGTTTACATTTAAATTCAGCTTTCAAAAGAACCGGCCAAAGATTGAGGGATATATCTAAATCCGGCGTTCCTGCTAAATTAATATTTACTTCATAGCTTCCTTCAAGACCACCTTTTAATTCGGTATAAGTAACCG
>CAILAF010000127.1 GCA_903832075.1 uncultured Chitinophagaceae bacterium | reverse complement strand
TGGGTGAAGAAGTAACAGATGGTGAAAAGAAATTAGCTAAAAAATATTACGAAGATTTGAAATGGGAAGTAGTTCGAAATATGATGCTGGATGATCGTACACGTTTAGACGGAAGAAAATTAGACCAGGTTCGTCCGTTAGCAATGGAAATTGAACCATTGCCTTCTCCGCATGGTTCTGCATTATTTACAAGAGGCGAAACACAATCATTAACAACCGTTACATTAGGTACTGCATTAGATCAATTATTAGTTGAAAGTGCAGCAAAATCCGAATATTCAAAATTCATTCTTCATTATAATTTTCCTCCTTTCTCTACAGGTGAAATTAAAATGATGAGAGGCCCCGGTCGTCGCGAAGTGGGTCATGGTAATTTAGCCATGCGCAGTTTAAAACAAATGATGCCCGATGATTCTACTTATGCTTACACAACAAGAATCGTAAGCGATATTTTAGAAAGCAATGGTTCATCATCAATGGCAACTGTTTGTGCAGGTTCATTGGCATTAATGGATGCAGGTGTGCCTATTCAAAAACATGTGAGTGGTGTTGCAATGGGTTTGATTACAAGATCTGATGATGGTAAATATGCAATACTTACAGATATTCTGGGAGATGAAGATCATTTGGGTGATATGGATTTTAAAGTTACCGGAACTCGTGATGGTATCTGCGGTGTACAAATGGATATTAAAGTGGATGGTTTAAGTATGGAAGTAATGCGTGAAGCATTGGAGCAGGCAAGAAAAGGAAGATTACATATTTTGGATGCGATGTATGAATGTATTCCTGAAGCAAGACCAGAAGTGAAACCGCATACACCAAGAATGGAAAAATTATTTATTGATAAAGAATTTATTGGTGCAGTAATCGGGCCAGGGGGTAAAGTGATACAAGAAATTCAACGCGAAACTGGCACTACTATTAATATTGAAGAAATAGGTAATTATGGTGAAGTAAGCATTTTCTCTCCGGTAAAAGAAGGATTAGAAAAAGCATTGGCATGGGTTAAAGGATTGGTTGCTGTGCCTGAAGTTGGTTCAGTTTATGAGGCAACAGTGAAAGGTATCAAAGAGTTTGGTGCATTTGTAGAATTCTTGCCAAAGAAGGAAGGCTTATTACACATCAGTGAAATTAGTTGGAAACGTTTAGAAACAATGGAAGGCATATTTAAAGAAGGTGATAAGGTTAAAGTAAAATTGATAGGCATTGATCATAAGACAGGTAAATTTAAATTAAGCAGAAAAGCATTGATGCCTAGACCGGAAGGAAGACCATCAAGTGAAAGACAAGATTCTTCGCAAAATGAAAATCAATAAACAAAATAAAATCCCTTCGTCTTTTCGAGGGGATTTGTTTTAAAAGTATTATATGAATTATATTCAGTTAAATATTTTTTCAAGCAATGCTGAAATTCTTGATATTGTTATTGCAGAGTTATCGTTATTAGGTTATGATGGTTTTGAAGAATCCCCTTCTGAAATAAAAACATTTATAAAAGAAAATGAATTTGATGAAAATTTGATAAAGGAATTATTTCAAAGATACCAACTTGAATATTCATCCTCAATAATACAAAACCAAAACTGGAATCAACTTTGGGAATCAAATTTTCAACCAGTCAGTATTGATGCTTTTGTTGGGATAAGAGCCGAATTTCATCAACCATTCAATAATGTGTTACATGAAATTATCATTACTCCAAAAATGAGTTTTGGAACAGGGCATCATGCTACTACTTACATGATGATGCAATTAATGCAATGGATAGATTTTAAAAATAAATCAGTTTTAGATTTTGGGACAGGCACCGGAATATTAGCCATACTTGCCGAAAAACTTGATGCAGCTAAAATTTTGGCAATAGATTATGATGAATGGTGCATAGAAAATTCCTTAGAAAATATTGAAAAAAATGGATGTAAGAATATTGAAATTCTGCAGAGCGATACAGCTCAGTTGAATATAAAATTTGACATTATAATAGCCAATATTAATAGAAACATTATCCTTGATAATCTAACTTATTTGCTTGATAATCTGGTGGTTGGGGGGATTTTGTTATTGAGTGGCTTATTGAAGGATGATGAAAAAGAGATTAGCGCAAATTGTAAACAATTAGGGCTTAGATTCAATCGTTCAATTGATAAGGATGGATGGATTGCCCTTGAATTTTTCCACCAAATTTCATCTATTTGTTAAGAAATTATGAATTGTCAGATAGGTTATTATCTTTGCAATCCCAAACTTCAACACTCCAATGAATGAATTAATACTCATAATCCTTGCTTATCTGATTGGATCAGTTCCAACAGCAGTATGGGTGAGCAAAAGGTTTTTTGGAATTGATATTCGTGATTATGGTAGCGGCAATGCCGGTGCTACCAATACTTATCGTGTGCTTGGTAAAAAATGGGGAACATTTGTAATGTGTGTTGACGTGATTAAAGGAGTATGCGCAACCTCGCTATATATATTTTTACCTAATTATCTTTTACCAACAAGTGAATTACACAGAACCAATTTAATGATTGGTTTAGGATTAGCTGCTGTGATAGGGCATGTTTTTCCAATTTGGGCAGGATTCAAAGGTGGTAAAGGAGTGGCTACTTTATTTGGAATGGCCATTGCTATTCAGCCTCTTGTTGCAGTTTGTTGTGTAGGCGTATTTCTAATAGTATTATATCTTACCAGATTTGTATCTCTTAGTTCAATATTAGCAGGTATTTCTTTCATGGTATTTATTCTTTTTATTTTTAATGAAAAGGAAACTTTATACAGAATCTTTGCTGTTATTGTTGCTTTGATGATTGTACTAACACATCAAAAGAATATCGGCAGAATTCTTAAAGGAACAGAAAGTAAAGTACCCATTCTTAAATATCGCGATCGCAGACGTAATCGAAAACGGTCATAAAAAAAGCGTTGCTTCTACAATCTCTATTTTTACCGTTCAAAGCTTTATAATCTTCGGTAATTTTAATTCAGGACTGCTTCTGGATTTGTTTTGACCTTGTTTTGAATAAATGCAATCAATATTGGAATTGATCAAAAGAAACCCAGAAGGAATCCAGAACCAGTCCAGAAGGAGACCAGAACAAGTTTGTGAGGCATAATGCCAAAAAATGCTTAGAGAAATTTTAAGTTATCAGAATAATTTTGCAGACATAGATGATTTATAAATCAATAATTCATTTCATTTTTTGTAGAACTTAGCAATTTGTTTGCAAAGAACATTTATATTTTATACCTTTGCACTCCCATTACATCACCTGAAATTCCTTTTAGGCATGTCTAATCAAAGTTTGTTTGAAAAATTGCATCTACAAGACGAAAAGAACTTATTAATTCAAGGTCTACCGTCATCTATAGAAAAACAATTTGCCAAGTTGTCTTATGCTAAAAATGTGACTCCTTTATTGCGAAGCAGGAAAGTTGATTTTGCTTTGTTATTTGCTGTCAACCAAAATCAGTTAAATAACGTTCTTAAAGAAGTGTTCCCTGCATTGCATGGCGAGAGCAAATTGTGGATCGCTTACCCAAAACAAACAAGTAAAATTGTTAGTGATTTGAATAGGGATTGCAGTTGGGATGTACTAAGTGAGAATTGTTATGAAGGAGTAAGTTTAGTTGCATTAGACCATGTTTGGAGCGCTATGCGTTTTAAAAAAACGATAGCAGTAAATCATCTTCCTGTTGAAAAAAAAGTGGAAGTAAAGGGAATTGATTTTGAAAAAAGGTTAGTCGTTCCTCCAGCAGAATTAGAAAAAGCTTTCACCAAACATAAAAAAGTAAAAGAATTTTTTACTTCACTTTCATTCTCCAATCAAAAAGAATATGTTGTTTGGATTGAAGAAGCCAAGAAGGAAGAAACACGTCAGCGCAGATTGGAAGTGGTTGTTGAGAAATTAATGGCAGGTAAAAAGAACCCATCCGAAAAATAATGAATTTTATTAATGTTGAAATAAAAGCAAAATGCTTTCATCCCGAAAAGGTGGAAGCATTTTTACTTTCTCAAAATGCCAACTTTATAGGAATTGATCATCAAAAAGATACTTATTTCAATGTGCCTTCGGGTAGATTAAAATTGCGGCAAGGCAATATTGAAAATAATTTTATTTTTTATAATAGACCGGATAAAGAAGGGCCAAAGCAATCTGACTTTTCTTTATTAAATATTGGTGAAGGCAAATCAACAGAAACTTTTTTTGCAAAAGTTTTAGGTGTGAAAGTGATTGTTGAGAAGAAAAGAAAAATATTTTTTATTGAGAATGTAAAATTTCATTTGGATGAAATAAACGGCTTAGGAAGTTTTGTTGAAATTGAAGCCGGAAATAAAAATTATCCTGATAAGACCATTGATGCATTACAACAACAATGCGAATTTTATATGAATGCGTTTGAAATTAAAAAAGAAGATTTAATTCATCACAGTTATAGTGATATGCTTTTAGAAAAAATTACTTAATAATAACAGTACCTAATTGTTTGGTTAGTTCTCTTTCTATTTCTTTTAAATTTTTATGTATTGCTATTAAGTTCATTTGTTCATCAAAGCTGGCATTTTCCATATCTCTTTGATTTTCTTCAAACATCTTTTTTATTTTTTTTAGTTTGAAAAGATTAACGCTCATCAAAACATCTTGTTGCGAAGTATCTCTGTTCGTGATATTCATTCCTTCCAGCACTTCATCCCATTTCTGACTTAATTCATGCGGAAGCATTGTAATGCTAACAACTAAATTTCTGATGTTTTCATCTTCATGATATAAAAAACTTTTTGCATCGGGCTGTAATCCTTGTTCGTATTGTTTTCTGTAAGTGGCGAATAAATTTTCTAATTGTTGATTATCAAAATGAAAATTTTCTAATTCATCAAAAATAAATTGTGCCATGGTTCTTTGTTCATCAAAATTCTTTAAACCATATTCCAATAAAACACGCAATAGATTTCTCTCATGTGCTTCATCTTGGTTTAATAAAAAAACATTTTCGTCTAAAACGTCTTCGGGTTGTTTTGCTTGTTGATGAAAATAATCGGCTTCTTCAAAAGGTAATTTCTTTTCATCTTTTACAATTTTATCACGTTTGTATTTATTAACGAGATTGGTTAATCCTTGTTCATCAATTTTTAAAAGAGCAGAACATTGTTTGATATAATCTTGTTGCTTGGTAAAATCTTCTGCTTTATTTATTTTACTTAATGTTTCTGCAATTTGATTTACCACATTACTCTTTCGCGTAACGTCATTACCAACTTCTTTCAACATCACTTCTAATTGAAAGATGATGAAGTCTTTTTTATTGGCCGCAATAAATTCTTTAAATGCAGTAGCACCTACTTTATTTACATAACTGTCGGGATCTTCTTTATCAGGAATCAATACCAGTCTCACATTCAGACTTTCTTCCAAAGCCATATCCAATCCGCGTAAAGCTGCTTTTATCCCTGCATTATCACCATCATAAATAATGGTTAGATTGTTAGAATATTTTTTTATTAATCTGAGTTGATCTGTTGTAAGCGAAGTGCCACCACTGGCAACAACATTTTCAATACCTGCCTGATGCAAACTAATCACATCTGTATATCCTTCTACCAATAAACATTCATCTGCTTTATCAATGGCAAGTCTGGCAAAATACGAACCATACAGCACTTTACTCTTTACATAAATTTCATTTTCCGGTGTGTTGATATATTTTGGCGCTTTATCGTTCTTTCCAATAATTCTTGCACCAAAGCCAATAATTTTTCCGGTATTATTGAGAATGGGAAAAATAATTCTGCCGCGATAATTATCAATTAATTCAGTTTCATTTCTAATAACAACCAATCCTGTTTTGGGAAGTAATTCTTTATTGAATTGATTTTGCAATAATGCTTTTGCCAATTCATCTCTTTGCGAAGGATTGTAACCGATTTGAAATTTCTTGATTATA
>CAILAF010000126.1 GCA_903832075.1 uncultured Chitinophagaceae bacterium | reverse complement strand
GGCATGTCACCCGATATGTGCTATTTGTTACTTGTTTTTTAAATTAATCATTTTCCATTTATATACTAAGTAATGTAAAATCACAGGATTGTAATCCTGCTTAAGAAAGACAATTTTTGTATCTTCATCCTCAGCAAAATAATTTTAATTAAAGAATATGAAACCCTCATCCATCAAATTTTATATTCTTTTTGCAGCAGCTTGTATTATTGGTTATGTATTAGCCAAAATAGATACTTCAAAAAATTGGGATGATACTGGCATTACTGTTGGCTGCATATTAATCAGCAGTTTTGTTTTAGGTTCTATAATGACAAAGTTTGCCTGGTTATGGGCAACTATTATTGGTGGTTTTATTTTTGGCTTTAATATAATACTCAATAAGAATTTTGGTTCTGCCGGTGCATTGGTGTTTGCATTTATTGGTGCTTATATTGGCGTATTCTTTAGAAAATATATTTTAAATACGGTAACAAAATAAGACTCCACAGTATTTTTTTGTCGCATTTAATATAAGTTTCTTTCTTTCCCAATAAGGTTTATTGTAAAAAATAATAAAGCCCTCTCAAATCTTGAAAGGGCTTTATACTTGTAATTTGTATCTTGAAGTTTGCAACTTAATTCGCTTCTGCCATATTAGGAATGGCTTCTGATTTATAAGCACCTGCATCTAATTTTTCTTTTGTTTCGCTGAAAGCTTGTAAGGTTAATGCAATGTCTTCATCTGTATGATCTGCTGTTGGAATTAATCTAAAAATTATATGTCCTTTTGGTATAACAGGGTACAGCACTATCGAACAGAATATTTTATAGTTCTCTCTTAAGTCCACCACCATGGCTGTGGCTTCTTCTACACCGCCTTTCATATAAACAGGTGTAACAACCGAATCGGTTTTGCCAATATCAAAACCTCTTTCTTTTAATCCTGCTTGTAATTTTAAAGCATTGCTCCATAATTTATCTTTCAATTCGGGTTTTGTTCTTAATAGTTCCAATCGTTTTAAATTACCCAATACAAAAGGCATGGGTACACTCTTGGCAAAAATTTGAGAACGAATATTATAACGAATGAAATCAATAATAACTTTTTGCCCTGCCATGAATGCACCGATACTTGCCATTGATTTTGCAAAAGTGGAAAAGTATAAATCAATTGCATCCTGACAAACTTGTGCTTCGCCTGCACCTGCACCACGTTTTCCTAATGTTCCAAAACCATGTGCATCATCAACCAATAATCTAAACTGATATTTATTTTTTAATGCTGCAATCTCTTTTAATTTTCCCTGATCACCAGCCATTCCAAAAACACCTTCAGTAATAACTAATATGCCGCCACTTTTTTGTTTTTCAATTAATGCAGTTGCACGTTCTAATTGTTTTTCACAGTCATCAATATCATTATGTTTAAAAACATAACGATGACCCGGATGTAAACGCAAACCATCAATGATACAAGCATGAGCTTCTGCATCATATACAATAACATCATGTCTGCCACAAATAGCATCAATGGCACTCATGATTCCCTGATAACCATAATTCATTAAAATGGCATCTTCCTTTTCTTCAAATGCGGCTAATTCTTTTTCTAATTGCTCGTGATAATTACTATTTCCACTCATCATTCTGGCACCCATTGGTGAAGCCAAACCAAATTCTTTCGAAGCATCTGCATCAACTTTTCTTACTTCAGGATGATTGGCCAATCCTAAATAATTATTTAAACTCCAAACAATCATTTCTTTACCGCGAAATTTCATTCTTGCACCAATATCTCCTTCTAATTTTGGAAAAGAAAAATAACCATGCGCTCTTTCTCTGTGCTGACCTAAAGGCCCGGAATTCTTAATTAATTTTTCAAAAATATCTGCCATAAATATTTACGATTTACAATTTTAGGTTTATAATTTATATATTAAGTAATGAATTCTTTCCAACCCTTTGTTCCAACTCTTAACTACTGAATTCATTTATAAAATTGCTGCAAAAGTAAGCTTTACTATCTTAAGCAACAAGGCGAATTAACATTTTGTAATGCTTATATATCTTTCGTTAACTACATTCAATCAAACACTACATTTGTTTACTAAAATTTTTTTTACAATGAAACGTATTATTTTATTATTCGTTACAACAGTTTGTGTATTATCTGTTTTTTCTCAAAAGCAAAATACTGTTACAACAACTATTACAAAACCAAAATTGGTTGTTGGTATTGTAGTAGATCAAATGCGATGGGATTATTTATATCGTTTTAATGATTTATATAAACCCAATGGCGGATTTAAAAGACTATTAGGTGAAGGTTTTAGTTGCGATAATACTTTTGTTCCTTATTTACCAACTGTTACTGCATGCGGACATACTTGCGTGTACACAGGAAGTGTTCCTGCAATACATGGCATAACAGGAAACAATTGGTTTGATAATAATTTACAAAGAGGCGTTTATTGTGTTGAAGATAAAACTGTACAAGCAGTTGGCAGCAATGCAGGAGAAGCAGGACAAATGAGTCCGAATAATGTTTTAGTAACAACTATTACGGATGAATTAAGATTATCCAATAATTTTCAAAGCAAAGTCATTGGCATTTCAATGAAAGACAGAGGAGCAATTATTCCTGCAGGTCATTCAGCCAATGCTGCTTATTGGTACGATAGTAAAAGCGGCAGTTTTATTACAAGTACCTATTACATGAAAGAATTACCTGAATGGATGAAAACATTTAATGCTCGAAAATTAGTAGATACATTTTATGCAAGAAACTGGAATACAGAATTAGCTTCAAATGTTTATATAAAATATTGTGATGGTGATAATAATGATTATGAAAGCAAACCTTTTGGAAAAGATGCATTAACAATGCCATACAATTTGCAACAATTTCAGGGAAAAGATTACAGCAAAATTGCCTCTACTCCATTTGCAAATGATTTATTAGCCGAATTAGCAAAAGCAACAATTAAATCAGAAAAGTTAGGTACACAAGATGTTACAGATTTCTTAGCCGTTAGTTTTTCTTCACCGGATTATGTTGGTCATTCATTTGGTCCTAATTCATGGGAATTATTAGATACATATATAAGATTGGATATTACTTTAGGTAATTTGTTTGATTATTTAGATAAGACAATTGGTAAGAATCAATACACCGTTTTTTTAACAGCCGATCATGCCGGTGCACATATTCCTGAATTTTTACAAAAACATAATATTCCGGGAGGAAGATGGGATGATGGAGAAATAAAAAAAGATTTGAACGATTATTCAAAGAAACAATTCAGTTTATCTAATTTAATCAATGCAGTAATGGAACATGATGTTTATTTAAATCATCCATTAATAGATTCATTGAAATTGAATGAAAGCGATATAAAAAAATCATTGACTCAATATTTATTAAAAAAAGAAGTTGTATTAAATGTAGTTGATAAACATCATGCAGCTGAAGCAACTATTCCTGCAAAGATTCGTGAGATGGTAGTAAATGGATATAATCCTGCAAGAAGTGGGGACTTACAATTAATTATGAAAACCGGTGTAATGGATGCAGGCAAAACAGGAATGAGTCATGGTGTTTGGAATCCTTATGATTCTCATATTCCTTTAGTGTTCTATGGCTGGGGAATTAAACACGGAAGTTTAAATCGTGAAACTTATATGACTGATATTTCTGCAACTGTAGCTTCTTTGTTACATATTCAAATGCCAAGTGGTTGTATTGGAAAAGTAATTCCAGAAGTAATGAAATAATTTTTCCAAGAATGTAAGGAATAAGTAAATTTATCGTCTAACAAAAAAACAAAACATATGAAACAATTAAAAACAATTATTGCCACAGTTTTATTGGCTGCATTTCTTGCTGGTCCTGTTATGGCACAAGATAAAATGGAACAGAAAAAAGAAACAACTAAATTAAAAAAACATGTTTGCACTGCAGCATGTAAAGATGGAAAGCATGTTTATGCGCATGGAGAAAAAGGACATAAATGCGGACCAGAATGTAAAAAAATGATGAAGAAAGAAACGAAATGATTTTTTTCGAATGAATTCATTTAATAAAAGCTGCTTTAGGGCGGCTTTTATTGTTTATTTCCAAAATAGTAAACGATTTAATTAAATTTTAATGCGTTTGTGCGTAAGTGGTGAATGAAATCATCATCTACTTTATTAATTTTGTTTTGTATTTAATTCTCTCCAATATCATTTCGAAAAATACTTCCAATCATTTTAAAAAATTATTATTAACCACCCCAATGGTCATTAATAATTTTCCAACCCTGTGTTTAAATTTTCATAAAACCAACAACTCAAACCGATAAACTTTTCTATAAAAGTTTATTAGAATGAAATTTAATTCAGTTACAAATTAGTTGTTGATGAAAATTTTTGTTTTTTTCATATTTCTTCCTATTCCTATTATTGCAGGTTTAATGCAACAAAAATCATTTGTTTCATTTGAACATATTACTAACTCATTTACATCATTAATATCAACAAATAGTTTTGAAGATATTAATGGTAATGATGAATTAACACTTTCATCAATTGATGCAGCTTCTGAGGCTTATATGCCAAGTAATAAGATTTTTACTTTCAATGAGGCGAATAAAATGCGTTCAGGTTTATTCAAACAATTAGAAGCTAATCCTCAATCTATTCCTATCAATTGGGCATTGATGCGTTATTATTTAACTGCCCCCAGTTTTGTTGGTGGCAATAACTATGAAGCAATGCAGTATGCAGGATATATTTATGGATTGAATCATTACTTAGGTTGCATTGCTTATGAAACAGTGTACACTTATATGCGTGATTGGGATAAAGCTGAAGAATGGTATAAAAATTCATTGGATGTTAATCTTCCTAAAACTATGTATTGGCAAGAAATAACTTATAGCAGAAATAAAATAGCATCAGTAAAAGTTGTAGGCAATTTTAATAACTGGAAAATGCAAAATATGTACGAAAAAACTGCTGGATTCTATACCAGAAAAGTAATGGTACCAATTTGTGAAGGTTGTCAATATAAATTAATTGTTGATAATTTCAATATTCAAAATCCAACTAAAACAGAGTTATCGCGTAACAGTTGGCAAAAATAATTTTCATGTTCCCCTCAACATAACAGAAAAGAAAAAGCCGATGATAAATTTCATCGGCTTTTCTGTTGCTATTTTAATTTTGCTTGCAAATTCTTATCTAACTCATCTAAAAACTCTTCCGTATATAAATAATGTTCTCCATGATTTACTTTATTTCCATAAACACAAATAGCAAGGTCTTTTGTCATTTTACCACTTTCAACAGTTTCAACACACACTTGTTCAAGTGCTTGACAGAAATTAATTAATTCATTATTGCCATCTAATTTACCACGAAACTCTAAACCTCTTGTCCAAGCAAAGATGGATGCAATCGGATTCGTTGATGTTGGTCTGCCTTTTTGATGTTCGCGATAATGACGTGTAACAGTTCCATGTGCAGCTTCTGCTTCCATCACTTTTCCATCGGGTGTAATTAAAACAGAAGTCATCAAACCTAAGCTACCAAAGCCTTGTGCAACTGTATCACTTTGAACATCACCATCATAATTCTTACATGCCCAAACAAAATTACCATTCCATTTTAATGCACTTGCCACCATATCATCAATTAAACGATGTTCATAAGTAATTCCTGCGGCATCAAATTTTGCTTTGAATTCATTTTGATAAATTTCTTCAAAAATATCTTTAAATCTTCCATCATATTTTTTAAGAATCGTATTTTTTGTAGAAAGATATAAAGGCCATTTTTTGGCCAACGCCTGATTAAAACAAGCACGTGCAAAACCTGAAATACTTTCATCGGTATTATACATTGCCATTGCAACACCATCACCTTTATAATTGAATACTTCATGTTCAATTACTTTTCCATCTTCACCTTCAAACTTAATAGTTAATTTCCCTTTTCCTTTTGTTACAAAATCAGTTGCACGATATTGATCACCAAAAGCATGACGACCAATACAAATTGGTGCAGTCCAGTTTGGCACTAAACGCGGAACATTTTTACAAACAATTGGCTCACGAAAAACAGTACCATCCAAAATATTACGAATAGTACCATTAGGGCTTTTCCACATTTGTTTTAACTTATATTCTTCTACTCTTGCTTCATCAGGAGTAATAGTAGCACACTTAATACCAACACCATATTGCTTAATTGCATTGGCGCAATCAATTGTAACCTGATCATTGGTTTGATCTCTATATTCAATTCCAAGATCATAATATTTAATATCTACATCCAAATAAGGGAGAATCAATTTGTCTTTAATAAATTTCCAAATGATTCGAGTCATTTCATCGCCATCCAATTCTACAACCGGATTTGCTACTTTAATTTTTGTTGCCATAATTGTAAATGTTTTTTTATATGATTTTTAAGCAGTGCAAATGTAGGGGTTTGGATGTTTTAGAAAAATGATATTTGCAGCTTTTAAAAAACCTTTTTTTATAGATGGTTTATGTATTAACTATCAGCACCGGAATATTCAATGCATGACGAACAGATTCAATCGTTTCACCAAATAAATAATCTTTTACGCCACTATGCCTGTGTGCACCCATTACCAACATCTCGGCTTTAGTTTCTTTTACAATACGTACAATTTCTTTCACCCGATTCGTATAACCTAATTGCAATTGAACATTATAACCTAAGCCTTTTAATTGTTCAACATAAGATTGTAATCTTTCCTTATCAATTCTCGTTTCTTCATCATCACTTTGTTCTCCCGAAAAACTTGCCGATACACTTTCTACAATATGTAATAAAATATAAGTGGCATGTTTACTTCCCTGACCAATTGCATAAGCAATCAATTTTTCATCATTCAAACTAAAATCTAATGATACGGCGATTTTCTTTGCAGGAGTAATTGAAAGATTTTGCAATGAAGGAATTTCTCCATGAATTTTTAAACTCTGCTTCTTTTGATGTTGCTTTCTTATGATAGGTAACAAAGTCATTGTTAAGAATAACCAAGAAAATAAAATGGCAGCAATAACTACAATTATTTTCCAAAAAACATTCCCCTCATTTTCAAACAATAATAAAGATTGTTCAATGACCATTTTTACATTCAAAAAGATCAATAATGCTGCAACAAACCAAGCTAAGATTTTAGTTCCTGTTTTAATGGCGAACTCTCCCATAGTTTTTTTATCACTTACAAAATGTATTAACGGAATAACAGCAAAGCCCAATTGTACACTTAATATAACTTGGCTTAATACTAATAATGCATCAACTTTATTATTACCATAAATTAAAATGACAAACAATGTTGGAATAATAGCAATCAATCTTGTGATCAATCTTCTTAACCATGGATTGATACGAATCTTAAGATAACCTTCCATTACAATTTGTCCGGCCATTGTTCCGGTAATAGTACTGCTTTGTCCTGCAGCAATTAAAGCAATGGCGAATAATAAAGGAGCAAACTTAGATCCCAGTAATGGTTGTAGTAATTTATGCGCATCTTCAATCTTTGCAACATTGTTATTGCCTGTAACAAAAAATACCGATGCCGCTAAAATTAAAATAGCTGCATTAACAAAGAAGGCTGCATTTAAAGCAATAGCGCTGTCAATATTATTATACTTGATGGCTTTCTTAATTCCTTCGGTATCCGGTTTTATTTTTCTGGTTTGAACCAATGCAGAATGCAAATACAAGTTATGCGGCATAACAGTGGCACCAATAATTCCAACTGCAATATATAAAGCATCATCACTTAAAAAAGAAGGAGCAAAACCTTTAACTACTTCACCAAAATCGGGTTTTGCTAAAAATATTTCAATCAAAAATGAAAGTCCGATGATTGCAACCAAGGCAATAATAAATGCTTCTAATTTTCTAATACCATAATTCTGCAACCATAACAATAATAATGTATCAAGCACGGTAATAGCAACGCCCCAAACTAAAGGCAATCCTGTTAATAAATGAATGCCCAATGCCATTCCTAATACTTCAGCTAAATCGCAGGCTGCAATAGCAATTTCAGCCAATACATATAAACAAAAATTGACTACCGGAGGATATGCTTCTCTATTTGCCTGCGCTAAATCTTTTCTCCTTACAATTCCTAATCTTGCACTTAAGCTTTGTAATAACAAAGCCATTAAGTTACTCATCAACAAAACCCATATTAAACGATAACCGAATTTGGCACCGCCTTGTAAATCTGTTGCCCAATTACCTGGATCCATATAACCAACACTTACCAAATAAGCTGGACCTATATATGCCAATATTCTTTTCCATCCTTTTCGAGGAGAAGTTGTATCAACAGATTCGTGTGCATCCCCTAAAGATTGTTCGTTATGAAAATGTTGTAATGCCATCAGTTCCTACAAATTTAATTTCATTTCAGTTACCTAAGTGAATAAAAGCAAATAAGATTCCCTTATTTTTATTTTATAAATTTGTTGAATGAAAAAATGGTTGATTGTTTTAATGGCATTCACACTGTTTTCCTGCAAAGGGAAAAGAGTAGATTTATCGGGTGATGTTCCGGTAAAAGTGAGTGATTTTATGGCTGCCTTTCCAATTACTACTTTACCATTTTCTGTTGCGGATTCCAATATCAATAAATTAGGAACTGATAGCATTGAAATAGGATATAAAGCATTTGTTCAATTTGTTCCCGATTCGGCTTTGCATAAAATCTTAGGGAAAAATAAGGAAGTCACTATTATTCCTGTTGGTAAAATAGAAAAGCAAAAAGAAAATTATTTATTAGCCAGCTTTAATACAAATAAAAAAAGTGCATTGGCAGTTTTTGTTTTTAATAAAGAAAATAAATTCCTTGCTTATAAAAATTTATTAAGCGATCGCAATGATGATGATTATTTTCATTCTGTCTCTATTAATAAGGAACCTACTTTTTTGATCAGCAGAGAAAAATCAAATGCTGATAAGCAATTACAATTTACCCGCGTTGGATGGGTGTATGTTGCCGGCGGAAATTTTATGGTAGTTATTAATGATGGTAATGAAGATGCCAAGAAAAATGAAACCATCATCAATCCTATTGATACTTTCCCCAGAAAAAATAAATTAAGTGGCGATTACGCAAAAGATAAAAAGAATTTTATTTCTATCCGCGACAGTAAAAAACCTAACACTTATAATTTCTTTATTCATTTTGAAAAGAAAGAAGATAACTGCAACGGAGAACTAAAAGGCGAATTGAAATTGAAAGATCCTTCACATGCTGTTTACAGCGAAGGAGGCGATCCTTGTGTAATTGATTTTAATTTTGAAGGCAATGAAATTGTTGTGAA
This sequence comes from uncultured Chitinophagaceae bacterium, assembly GCA_903832075.1. Lineage (GTDB taxonomy): Bacteria > Bacteroidota > Bacteroidia > Chitinophagales > Chitinophagaceae > CAILAF01. The sequence continues at coordinate 3,706 of CAILAF010000126.1, read as the reverse complement.
AGAAAAAGGAAGTTGTGGAAACAGAAGAGGTATGAATTGTTTTTTCGATGATACCTATATTAAAAGAAAAGAAACCAAATCTCTCAAAAAGAAATAAATCAAACGATTGCAGTTAACAAAATTCTCTATTGCTTATTCTTGCCTTCACTAATTTGCCTACCTTAAATTAAGCTGATAATTTAATGTGTAAAAAATACATTTTAAATAAAAGCATTAATATTGCGACTTAAATTGTTCACCGAAACAAGTTACTATGAATTTTAGAAGTTACAGCGTCCCTTATCCTATCAATGATCAGTATTCAAAACGAGTTGCTTATTTCTCTATGGAATTTGCCATTCATCAACCATTAAAAATTTACAGCGGAGGGCTGGGATTCTTGTCTGGCTCACATTTGCGCAGTGCTTATGAATTAAGACAAAACCTTATTGGCATTGGAATTTTATGGAAATACGGTTATTACGATCAAACCAGAAATCAAGATCAAACTTTGCAACCGGCATGGATGGAAAAAAGTTATTCCTTCCTGGAAGATACCGGAATCAAGTTTCAAATACTCATTCATGATGCACCGGTTTGGATAAAAGTGTGGTACTTAAATCCACAAACTTTCAACAGTGCGCCATTATTTTTATTAAGTACAGATGTTCCTGAGAACGATTATGTTTCTCAAACCATTACCCATCGTTTATACGATGCCAATGTTGCAACTAAAGTGGCACAATTTATTTTATTAGGTGTGGGTGGCGCTAAATTGGTAGATGAATTAGGATTCAATGCCGAAGTTTATCATTTAAACGAAGCCCATGGTATTTCTGCAGCATTTTATTTGCTGAATAAATTAAAGAGTGTTGAAAAAGTAAAAGAACGTTTGGTTTTCACTACGCATACACCCGAAGAAGCAGGTAATGAAAAACATGATATTTATTTATGTCATAAAATGAGTTATTTCTGCGGATTAAGTATAGATGAAGTAAGAAAATTAACAGGCATTAAAGACGATCAATTCAATCATTCTTTAACGGCATTACGTTTTGCAAGAAAAGCGAATGGTGTTAGTGCTTTGCATGGAGTAGTAAGCAGAGAAATGTGGAAGAAGTATGACGGTATTTGTGAAATTACTTCCATAACCAATTCACAAAACTGGCGCTATTGGGCAGATAAACAATTGTATCGTTTCATGGAAGAAGGAAATGATTTGGCTTTTGATGATAGAAAAGTTTATTTAAAGAAACGTGCATTTGAAATTGTAGCAGATCAAACCGGAAAAATTTTCGATCCTAATGTTTTAACTATTGTTTGGGCAAGAAGATTTGCAGGTTATAAAAGAGCAGACTTTTTAACTGAGGATTTAGCAAGATTTGAAAAGATGATTAATGATGCAGACAAACCTGTTCAAATTATTTGGGCCGGCAAACCCTACCCTGTTGATTATCCTGCAATCAGTCAATTTAATAATTTGGTTCATCTAAGTAAGAACTATAAAAATGTTGCCGTTTTAGTTGGTTATGAATTAGCATTAAGCAAACGGTTAAAACAAGCTTCTGATGTTTGGTTAAATAATCCTCGTGTACCACGTGAAGCCAGCGGAACAAGTGGTATGACCGCCGCAATGAATGGTGCAGTAAACTTTTCTACTGATGATGGTTGGATTCCGGAATTTGTGAATGATGGCAATAATGGTTTTGTTGTTCCAAAAGCTGATTATTTAAATATGACTACACCGGAACAAGACCAATACGATTTGAATAAGATCTATGAAATTTTAGAAAACCAGATCATTCCATTGTATTATAATAGTTATGATACCTGGAGACAAATTATGAAAAACGGAATGAGAGATGTTCGCTTTCAATTTGAAAGTAACAGAATGGCAGATGAATATTACGAGATCATGTATAAATAGATTGAAACATTTATTCCCTAAAAAGTCCTTCGCAAAATGCGAGGGACTTTTTTTTATTTGTATTGATCGATTTGCTCATTTAATAAGTTTAAAGCAAATCATCATCTGATTAATCCGGATATTTATTTGGATAGTATGATACAAAAAAAGAATCTATACAAAAAAAAATCTGCATAGCCTAATGGGAAAATTACCTGCCTCGAAACGGGAAAAATACGTGCCTTTTTTTAAAAAATGACTTCCTAATTTTATCAGTTTCTTTTTTTCGAACGATTACGACTTAAATAAAAACTGATAATAATGATTTATTATTTAAAGAGTATTGCCTTCTCTTTTTTGGAGACTTACTTTTCTTTTTTTCCTACCTGCAAAAAGATTTCGGAGACATGCAAAAAGTTTTTTCCTACCTGCAAAAACATTTTTCCTACCTCTTTTTTCTTTTTTCCTACCTGCAAAAATTTTTTTCCTACCTGCAAAATCATTTTTCCTACCTGCAAAAATATTTTTCCTACCTACTTTTTCATTTTGCTAACCTACTTTGACTCATCGTAAACCTCTTTTTTTGCTTCGCAACGTTACTTTTTATTAATAGACATTCCTTATAATTAATTAAAAATCAGTAACATGAATAATAATAAAATAAAAACAAATTTTTCAAAGTACACCGATGCCAACTTAGATGTTATAGCCGGTACTGCTGTTAAAAACTTAACAGCCAACGCCAATTTTACCTTTAATAATGGCGAATTAACTACGTTAACTGCTGCTGCAACAAAGTATCATAATATGCTGGAAGCTTTAGTTAATGGCGGTAAAGCAGCTGTAATACAAAAAAATGCTGCCCGTAAAGATTTGCAAATTGCATTAAACACTATTGCCTTGCAGGTAAATATACAAGCCAATGGAGATGCTATTAAACTGCAAAGTTCGGGTTTGCCTTTGGCAACAGTTCCACAACATCGCATACAACAGGCTCCGGTAAATTTACAGGTGGTAAATGGTAATGGAAGTAATTTAGAAGTAAGTGTAAATGTATCACCTGTTGGCGATAATGGAACCGTATTTGCTTATACGCCTGTTACTAATGCTGTTGCAAATCCTGCATTATGGATATTGCAACCAACTAATGGTCATAGTGCTACCATTAAAGGATTAACATCGGGTGTTGAGTACAAATTTTCGGCTGCTTATAAAGGTAATGATAAAGACGACCTTGTTTGGGCACCTGTTATTACCAAGTTTGCAGGGAGTTAAATAAGCTGAGAAAAAACCAATAACATTAAACATCCGAAGTTTTAAAAATTTCGGATGTTTTTTATTTAAAAAGTTGCAAGAATCTGCGAGGCGGAAGAATATTAAATCAATTAATATTATGAGTGATAAAAATCATGTTTTGAATTTAAAGAAGTTTATATGTTTATTATGATTTTGTCTCTTTAAAGATTCCCTTATATATATTGTTTGCTTATTAATTTTAAAACAACATTAAATATGAAAAGTAATAGAGCTTTAAAAATCAGTTTAGTAATTTTTTCTCTTGCATCAATTAGTTTAATCTATTGGGGTTGTAAGAAAGATAACACTGTGCCCATTAATGCAGTTACTCAATTTATTGAAGAAGCAAAAGCAAATTATAATAATCAAACTAAAAAAGTTAATATAACAACTGAATCAATAAAAAATGATTCAAATCCAAGACATAAGCTAACAAAAACACCAATATGGGAAAAGGCTATAACTCAAAATATAAGTATTGGCCAATCTATTACTGTTCCATTTAAGTTTGATAATATGATTTAT